>JAKSCH010000307.1 GCA_022360695.1 Gemmatimonadota bacterium | reverse complement strand
GATTCGAGGATCTCCTCGCGCACCGACGCGAAGCGCTCCTCAAGAAGTTCGTTGCGCTCGAACAGGCGTTCGCCCGCTCGGAGTCGCAGTCGAACTTCCTCTCGTCGCAGCTCGGTAGCGTCTCATTCAACGGCAATAGCGAGGGGTAGGAGTTTCGTGACGGCCTACGCGGCGTACCAGGAAGCGGAGATCCTCTCCAGCACCCCGGAACAGCTCGTCCTTCTCCTGTACCGGAGACTGCTCGGTCACCTCCGTCAGGGAGCGGACTGTCTCGACGAGTCTGACATCGCGGGCAAGGGAGAGCATTTCCAGAAGGCGTCCGCCATCCTGTACGAGCTCGCCGCATCGCTCGATCACGAGGTCGGAGGGGATCTCGCCGGTCAGTTGAGCGCGCTCTACGCGTTCTTCATCCGCGAAATCGCCGCCGCGAGCATGGCGAAGAGCCGAAGTCGGATCGAGCGCGTGATCGTCATGGTGGAGCAGCTGAACCAGTCCTGGATCAGCGCCGCGAGAGAAATCGGAGAAGCCGCCGCCACGGGCGGCTAGGAGGAAAGCATGTCGTTCGACTCGGGGCTCGCGATCCGGACCAGGGACCGACTGCGTCGGAAGCTCGACGTGATCGCTCGGTACGAACGCGTGCTCCGCGAGCAGCTCGATGCGCTCGGACAAGAGGACATCGAGCGGTTCGACGCGCTGAGCGACGAGCGGGAGGTCCTCGGTGAACACCTGGTGGCGGCGGACGACGATCCGACCCTGCCCGACGGCGCGGGAACGGACCCGTTCGGGGGCGACCTGGAGGCACAACGCCTCATGGCCGAGATCCATCTGCGATCGAGCGCGCTTCGAGACTTGGACGACGAAGTGATGGGCGCGCTGGCCGCCCAACGGAACGCCGTGCGCGCGGAGATCGACACGGCGTCCAGACAGGTGTCCGACGGGGCCGTCCGATACCTCGAGGCGGAGTCCGGCGACGATGGATCCGACCGGCTCGACGTGGTGCTTTGAGCGACGCTTCGTCCCGGCCGCGGGGGAGTCCTGCAAGTCGTATGTTTACGATCGGTTAGCCGACCGTTTGCGCTCTTCTCAAGAAGCGGTGCGCGTCGACCGATACTGTCTGGCCAGAGAAGCACTCGGGCGACCTCCGTGGCAACGCGTCACGGCGTCTCTCCCGTAGATAGAGGATTCGCGACATGCGTATCGAAGGTCCAGGACCCGATTCGACTCGACCGACCGGACCCCGGTCCGTCGAGCAGGCCTCGAAGGACGAGGTCCGGGCGAAGAAGAAGGCTTCCGCGGCGTCGGTCTCCGGGGATCGCATCGAGATCTCGGAAGCGGGACGCGCCGCGGCCGCACGGCTCGCCGAGCCGGGTGCGGTCGACGCGGAGAGCCTCTCGGTCGAGCGCGTGGAAGAGATCCGCGCGAGAGTCGAAGCCGGCGTCTACGATACGCCGGAGATCAGAGAAGAGGTCGTGCGCCGCATCCTGGATGCGGGTGACCTCGACGCACCGGCGGAGGACCAATGATGACACCCGAGCCTTTGTCGGACTTCGATCGCGACCGAGTCGCAGTCACGCTGCGACGCGTCGATGCCGTCGCGCGGGAGCTCCGACGCGAGTACCCCGAGGCGTTCGAGTCGCGAGAAGACGCGGTGCCGTGCGCGCGGGATCGGGCGTAACCGCGGCGGCCAACGCGTAGGACCCGTATCCGCGTCGTCTCTCCGACGCGATCCTCCGCTACCCGCCTACTTCCCTCGAGGGGTGGTGAGGCGCCCGCTCGCCAAGGCGCGAGAACGACGGCGTAGCCATAGCCACGTCGAGATCGAGGGGGGGCCCCACGCAGTGGGTCGACGGCGAGCGGGATGCGTAACGCACGAACCGGAGCGAGCGGAGCTCGGCGCCAGCCCATGGCAAGGGATGTTTGATACACCACACTAGCCGTTGGCGGCGATGTCGCCCTCGCGCTCCGGCGCGACCTCGACGGGCGTCGTCAGCGCGTTCGGGTCCGGGAGCACCCCCCGCTCGATCAACGTGCTCATGACGCCCTGTCGCGAGTAGTAGAGCTCCACGCGACGGTTCTGGGCCCGTCCTTCCGGGGTGTCGTTCGCGACGATCGGCCGGTGCTCACCGTACGACTCGACCGTGACCAGCGTCGCGTCCTGTCCTCGTTCGACGAGCGCACGAGCGACGCCGGCCGCTCGCGCGGCCGACAGCTCCCAATTCGAGTGGAATCCTCCCGAGCCTCCGCTGATCGGCGTATCGTCCGTGTGCCCCGTGACCGATACGGGCACGTCGATCAGCCGCGTGATGTCGCCCAGCGATTCGAGAATCGATGCGCCTTCGGGCTCGATCCCCGCCGACCCGGAAAGAAACAGCGCCTGACTCTTCACGCGCAGAAAAACGCCCTCGGCTTCCTTCGCCACGGCCACGGCGTCCTGGAGGTCGTTGTCGGTCACGAAGGACTGGAGCACGCGTCGAATCTCCTCGAGAACGTCGTCCACGATCCGGTCGCCGGGCGACAAGACCGGGATCGAATCCGACATGGGGGGTGGCACGTCGTGTTGCAACCCATCTCCATCCAGCGTCCCGAACGCTTCTTGAAGCGAGTTCGCGGCGGCCCGAAACTTCTCGGTTTCTATCGATGACATCGAGAACAGGAGGATGAAGAACGTCAACAGCAGACTCATCAGATCCCCGAAGGTCATCATCCACGCCGGCGCGCCCTCTTCGACGGGTCTCTCGGAGGGCTCCGGAAGGGTGGCCGATGTCGCGACTTCCTCTGTCGCCGGGTCTACCGTCTCCCCGGAAACCGGTACCGGGTCGACGTCCGTCGCCGCGCTGAGGGGGCCGACGGGCTCGAGCGCGGGACTCTCTCTCGACATCTCCTCGACGGGCTCCACCGGATCTTCGATCGGTGCTCGTGAGCTCTCCACGTCACGAGCCCAGCGCGTCTACGGCTTCGCCGTCGCCCGGCGAGAACGCCTTGAACTTCTCACGCATCATGATCATGGACTCCTCGCGGTTGAGCGCCACGAGCCCGACCATGGCGAGCTGCAGGTTGCTCATCTCGACTTTCAGCCGTCGCTCGAGCTTCGTCACCATCGGTAGGAACAGCAGATTGGCCATGAGGGCGCCGTACAGCGTCGTGAGGAGGGCAACCGCCATCTTCGGACCGATCGCCGAGGGATCGTCGAGCGTCGCCAGCATCTGCACGAGCCCGATGAGCGTTCCGATCATCCCGAACGCGGGCGCGAACTTGCCCATCTCGTTGAAGATCTTCTGACCGACGCGGTGGTGTTCCTCGATCGACCGTTGCTCGGTCGCGAGGATCTCTTGCAGCACGCAGGCCTCGGTTCCATCCGCTACGAGAGAGAGCCCCTTGGCGACGGGCGCGGACGGCGCCTGCTCCGTCATTCCCTCGAGCGCGAGAAGTCCATCCTTACCGGACGCCTTGCGACACTCGAGCAGGAACCCCATCAGACCGAGCATCTCCTGTTTGGGGTTCTTGAACACCCGCCCGGTGACGCCGATCACCATCTTCAGCTCTCTCAAGGGAAAGGCGATGATCGTGGCGGCAATCGTGCCGCCCACGACGACGAGGATCGATGGGACATTCACGAACGTCGTGAGATCCGACCCGAGGAGGATCGAAGCGAGTACGAGACCGATCCCCAATACGAGACCGATCGGTGTTCCGATGTCCACTGAGCCTGTCCCTACCGTTCCGATGGTAGATTCGATGTAGGAATGCCTCCGGGGCGGTCCCCGACGCCGTCACCGTGAGTATCGGGTGGAGCTCATGTGGAGATTAGTGGTTGGCGAGACTCGGGTTCCGGGTCGCGCCGGGCTCAAGTAGCGCTCGCTTTCGGCGACCCTTGGGATGTTGGCCATGCGGAGCCCCGAGACCGGGTGTGCGAGTGGAACTACTACTGGTTCGAGAGCCGATCTTCGATGCGGAGGGAGAGCTCTTCGGCTACGAGATTCGTCACAGCGTAGGACTCAACGGCGCCTCGAGCGCCGGGTCGGACGAGTCCGCGAGTGAGACGGAGCTCGTCCATAGTCTGATCGACTCTCACCTCAAGCAGGTGACCGGAGGCAAGCCGGCCTTCGTGCGAGCGACCTCGAGCATGCTCGTCGAAGGTCTCGTCCAACTGCTCCCCCGCAGCCGAGTCGTGATTCAGGTCCCGCCGACGTTTGCCGACCGAGCGGATCTGCTCATCAGTTGCCGACAGATGTTTCGCGAGGGCTTCCGTTTCGCCGTCGACGACTTCGTCGCGGCCGACAACGCGGATCGCCTGCTCGAGATTGCCCGCTACGTCCGGATCGACATGAGTACCGATGCGGTCGGCGATCGAGAGAAGGACCTCGCCATGGCGGGCGAGGCTCGCCGGCCGGCGATCGCCACGGGCATCGAGACCGTCGAGCGCTGGGAAGCGTGTCGCGAGCTGGGGTTCAAGCTCTTTCAGGGTCGCTTCTTCAAGAGCTCGGACCGCATGTCGGTCCAGAGCGCTCCCGCGCAGTCGATCCACATCTTGAGACTGCTCAGGCTCGCGCGTGATCCGGGGATATCCAACCGCGAGCTGGAGGACGCGATCCGAGTCGACCCGACGCTGACCTTCCGCCTGCTCAAGCTCGTCAACTCCGCAGCCATGGGCGGCCGTGGGATCGAGTCGATCGCACACGCGATCCAGCTACTGGGTCGAATCCCGCTCCAGCGGTGGCTGACCGTTCTCCTCGTCGCCACGACACGGGGGCCGGGCGGATACGATACCGAGCTCGCGATGACTGCGTTGGTGCGCGGACGGTTTCTCGAGATCCTCGCCCAGGCGTCGCGCGGAGAGCTCGATGACGGGCTTTCGTTCCTCGTCGGGATGTTCTCCGTCATGGACTCGCTCGTGAAGCTCCCCATGGAGGAGGTCGTCGAGACGGCCGGGCTCCCGCGCGGCGTCGAGGAGGCGCTCCTCTCGCGAAAAGGGCCGTTCGGCACCGCGCTGGGGCTCGCGGAGGCGTACGAGGAGGGAGAGTGGGCGATCGTATCGGCTCTGACGCACGAACTGCCGATCGACGACCTCGACTTCTCGACGACGTATAGCGACGCGGTGAGCTGGTCGAAGGGTCAGCTCGACGCCTGAGGGCACCGAGCCGACCCTGCCGAGCGCGCTACGAGCGATCGGGCCCGCGTCGCCACGGACCCGCCGATGTCGTCAGCGGCCGCTTCCCCCTCCGCTCTCGGTGACGCCGCTCTCTTCGGACACGGTCTCCTCGACCAAATCCAGGCCGAGGTCACGACCTTTCACCACGGCCGGCACACCGTCCGCCATCCATTCGGGTGCGGGCGCATCGATCAGGTAGTGATCGAAGAACTGCTGCATGCGGATCGCCCAGTCTTCCTGATTCGCCTGTCGACCCAGCCCGTGGCCCTCACCGTTGTAGTTGAGCATGAACACCGGGAGGCCCAGACGACGCATGGCCACGAACATCTCGATCCCTTGATACCAGGGGACCGCACCGTCTTCGTCGTTGTGCAGCATGAGGAGGGGTGTCTGGATCTTGTCGGCGAAGAACACGGGCGAGTTGTGGACGTAGCGGTCGCGCTCCTCCCATAGCGTGCCGCCGATACGGCTCTGGGTGCGCTCGTACTGGAACATGCGGCTCATACCGGTCTGCCACCGGATCCCGCCGTACGCGCTCGTCATGTTCGACACGGGTGCCCCGGCCTCGGCTGCGGCGAACAGGTTGGTCTTCGTGATCATGTAGGCGATCTGGTAACCGCCCCACGAGTGACCTTGTACGCCGATCCGATCCGGATCCACGAAGCCCCGCTCGATGAGCGAGAGGACGCCGGGCGTCACCGCGTCGAGAGCGCTCTCGCCCGGATAACCGATCTCGTACGGGATGTCGGGGACGAACACGACGTATCCCCGGCTCGCATAGAACGAGAATCGGACCGATGCGCGATTGGGCACCGGCGTGTTGTAGTTGTGCAAACCGTCGGACATCCGCTCGTAGAAGTACACCATCATCGGGTACTTCCGGTTCGGGTCGAATCCGTCCGGCTTGATGAGGATCCCTTCGAGCGGCGTACGGTCGTTCGACATCCAGCTCACGAGCTCCGCCGTGCCCCAGCGGTAGTCCGACTGCTGCGGATTGACGTCGCTCACCTTGCGTTGGTTCTCGAACCCGAGGTCGCTGACCCAGAGATCCGGGAACTCCGTGAAGGACTCTCGCGTCCACACGAGCCGATCGGAATCCTCGGCTTTCGCTGGCCGACCGAACCGCATCTCGTCGCTCAGCAAGGAGCTCGTGGCACGGTCTCCGTCGGTGTGCGCGCGTGCGAAGCCCGAGCCGCGCGTCGTGAGATCGAACATCGATAGCAGCAGCTCGCCTTCCTCCACGGCGGCGGCGCCACCGCCGAACCCGAAGAACCTCCCAGGGTCGTCGTCGTCGAAGGCGATTACACGGTAGCGGCGATTCGCCTCGCGACCATCGGTGAGCCGTCTCGGGGCGCGGGCACCGGTCGGATCCGTGGCCCACACATCGTGCTTGTCGTAGACGAGGAGCGCCGCGTCTTCCTCGACCCACACCGGACTCCCGTAGGACCCCGGGCCCTGGGGACGGTCGTCGAGCTCGTCGTGGAACGCCGTCGGTATGTTGGCGGTCAGGTTGAGCGGCGCCGAGGACCCGTCCATGGGTGCCGACTTCCAGCCGCGCTCGACCTCGTCCCACCAGTACGCGAAGGATCCGTCGGGCGACAGCGACGCGCCGCCGAACCCACGGACCCGCTCGACCAACCGTCGACGCTCTCCGGTCCGGACATCGATCGCGTACGCATCCTGATAGCGGCCATCCCACGACAACTCTTGACGATACGGGACGTCGGTCGTTCCGAGCGCGTAGTCGCCGTGCCCCTCGTCCGTGCGCTCCACGTTCGGGATCGCCTCGCTCCCGAGCTGAACGACGCCGGGTCGATCGGCGTGCGCCACGGCCAGATAGGTACGATCCCGCTCCTCGTCGGCGCGAACGAGCTGCATCGGCTGTAGGTACGCGTCGCGCCAGTTCCAGATGTCGAGCCGGACCCGATCCTCGTCCAGGACTTTCTCGTCCGACTCGGGCTCGGGTCGTGGCGCGGTGCCGAAGAAGAGCCGCGCTCCGTCGGAAGAGAACGCGAGCGACCCGTTTTCGCTCACCCACCAACCCGGCGGCACGCCCGACGTGCGAGCATCCGCGACGCGCTGGGGCGACGCCGTCGCCGTCTCCACGCGATAGAGCGCGAACGACGGTTGGTCGAGCTCCCACTCCTCTTGGTTGGTGAGAAACGCGAAGTGCTCGCCGTCCTCATCGAAGGCGAGTCGGGCGTAGTGCCCCTCGCCGCTCATGACCTCTATAGCGGTGCCATCGAGCGGATCCACTAAATACACTCCGTCGTCGCCGTCGGTCTCGGTCGAAGCGGCGTACGCCAATCGGGCACCGTTCTTCGAGAACACGTACGACGATACGTGCTCGAAGGTGTGCTCGACTCCCGAAGCGAGATCACGAAGCACGAGTCGCTTTCCATCCTTCTTCTCGTGTCGCTTCTCGTACTCGGCGGACCGCTCCGGCCCCTCTTCTTCCTCTCCCTCTCCAGCCTCCGGATCGCGGGCTTCCTCCGCCTCCGCCTTCGACTCGGCGTCGTCCGACTCGGAGAGGAGATACGCGACGTAGGCACCACCGTCGTCCGGGACCGCGAACGACTCGATGGGACCGGCTCGATACGAGCCGCCGTCCTGCTCGAAGGCGTCGGACAAGGCGATCACGGCGAGCGAGTCGCCCGGCAGGTCATCCCCCTTCTTCCCCTCGAGCTCCAGCGAGTCGACGACGGACTCGAGCGGCGGCACCTCGAACGCGAGATACCTCGAGTCGTCGGTGAACACGGGTGCGAGACCTCGGAACGACCGCTCGCGCGTTCCGTCGGTGCTCGTGACCACCAGTTCGGGATCGCCATCCCACGGCCGGACGACGTAGGCGAGCCAGGCGCCGTCGGGCGACAGGACGCGGTCCCGAATCGAGCTCCACCGGTACGTGTCCTCGTGGGTCAGGCCCGGCTTGATCGCCTGCGCCGCGAGCGGCAGCGCGCCGATCGCGATCCCGGTGAGCGCGAGGGTCGCGGCACCTATCCGTCTCGAGAGTCCAGACATCGGTTTCACTCCTTTTGGGGACGCGATCAATCTGACCCGTCCACGCGTGAATCTGCCAGTTGTACGGGGGGTGGGAACCCGGAGAGCTGGCACGCGGGCCGCGGCACCGCAGCGGTAGTCGCGGCTCCGCAACAGCCGATCGGCCGGTTTTCGGGGCGTTCGAGGCACCCGGAGAGCGAGGCGGAGGGGCGTAAGGACCGGCGTCATAACCGGTTGATCTTCTTCCGGTCGGCCGCTCCCGCGCGACCTCGCCCCGGGAACATCGATTGCGCCTGCGGGCCCTCGAATCGCCGTAGTTCCGTCGAATCGGGGGGTCGTAGTGATCGAGACGAAATCCGTTGGCATCGAGGTCCGGGGAGGCTGGAGCAAGGCCGCCGAGCGGATCCTCACGCCGCCGGCCCTCGCGTTCGTCGGGGCGCTCCACCGTGAGTTCGAGGAGCGTCGGGGTACGCTCCTCGAGGCGCGCGCCCGTCGTCAGCTCCTCGTCGATGCGGGAGAACGTCCGGACTTCCTTCGGGAGACCACCGACATCCGGGAAGCCGACTGGCAGGTCGCGCCGGCGCCGATCGATCTCGAGCGTCGGTGGGTCGAGATCTCCGGGCCTGCCGATCGACGGATGATCATCAACGCGCTCAACTCGGGAGCGGACTGCTTCACGGCCGACCTCGAGGACTCGCTGAGCCCGACCTGGCGGAACGTCGTCCATGGTCAACTCAACCTATACGACGCCGTGCGGCGTCAGATCGACTTCACCGCGCCGGACGGGAAGACGTATTGGCTCGGACCCAGCCTCGCCACGCTCCAGGTACGACCGCGCGGCTGGCACCTCGCGGAGGACCGCGTCCGCGTGGACGGACGGTCGGTCTCCGCGAGCCTGTTCGACTTCGGGCTCTACTTCTTCCACAACGCAGTCGAGCTGATCGAACGCGGCAGCGGCCCGTACTTCTACCTACCGAAGCTCCAGAGCTACCTCGAAGCTCGGCTCTGGGATGACGTGTTCACGTTCGCACAGCGTCGGCTCGGCGTTCCACACGGGACGATTCGCGCCACGGTGACGGTCGAGCACGTGCTCGCGGCGTTCGAGATGAACGAGATCCTCTACGAGCTCCGGGACCACTCCGCCGGCCTGGCGTTGGGCCGCGCCGACTATGTCTTCAGCGCGATCAAGACGTTCGCCGAAGACGACGCGGCCGTCCTGCCCGATCGCGGATCGCTTCGGATGAGCGTGCCGTTCATGCGGTCCTATGCCGAGTTGCTGCTCCAGACGTGTCACCGTCGGGGGGCTCATGCCATCGGCGGGAACGCTCAGTTCATCCCGAATCCGAGGGACGAACGGCTCACCGAGCGGGCGTTGAGCTCGGTTCGACAGGAGAAGACGCGCGAGGGCCGACAAGGCTTCGACGGCACGATCGTCACCCACCCGGCGCTCGTCCCGCTCGCGCGTGCGGCCTTCGCGGAAACGCTCGGCGTCCACGACCACCAACGCGATCGTACGCTCGACGATGTCTACGTGTCGGCCGCGGATCTGCTGGAGACGTCATCGGCCGGATGCCGCATGACGCGGATCGGGTTCGAGCTCAACGTGAGCGTCGCGCTCCAGTACCTCACCGCGTGGCTGCGAGGCTCCGGAGCCGTGGCCATCTACAGCCGAGTCGAAGAGAAAGCCGCAGCGGAGCTGGCGCGCGCCCAGGTGTGGCAGTGGATCCGTCACGGCGTCGAGCTCGAAGATGGTACTAGGGTCACGGCCGAGCTCTATCGGGAGGTCCGAGCCCGCGAGGTCGCTCGACTCAAGCCACGCGTGGGGGCGGCCGACGGACGTCTCCGCCAGGCGGCCGAGTTGCTCGACGCCTTCGTGCTGAGCCGCACGTTCGCGCCGTTTCTCCAGGCAGGCGGCGCGCCCGCGGCCTAGCCCGACGGATACGCCGAAACGAAGGAGAAGGCTTGGCGGCCGGGGTTTCCTCAGGACCTCGAGCGGCGCCCACCCTACGGGGCGCCCAGCCTGCCAGCCTTCGTCTTCGCCACCCGGCCCCGACGGGTTCCCCCCGGATCGGACCTACTCGTGGCGCAACGCGGAGGCAGGGCTGACTCGCGAGGCCCGTCGCGCGGGAACGTAGGCCGCGGCGGCGCTCACGACGACCAGGATCGCCGCCACCGCGAGGAACGTGAACGGATCCGTGGCGCTGACGCCGAAGAGCAACGCCCGCATCAGACGCGTGAGCGCGAGCCCGCCGAGGACGCCGATCGCTACGCCCACGGCGGCGACACGGAGGCCCTGCTCGACGACCATCCGCCGGATCTGGCTGACCCGAGCACCCATCGCGAGTCGAATCCCGAACTCGCGGATACGCTGGCTGACGATGTACGAGATGACGCCGTACACACCGATGGTCCCCAACAGGAGCGCCACGGCCGATGCGATCCCCAACATGATGAGCGCGAACGAGGTGCGCGCCGCTGCGTCGCGTACGAGATCCGCCGCGGTTCCGACGTTCGCGATCGGCAACCGATCGTCCAGCGACCAGATCTCGTTGCGGATCGCCGGCAAGGCGGCCAGCGGCTCCCCGGCCGTCCGGATCGTCAGGAACAGCCGGGTCGCCGGCAGCTGGGCTTCGCCACCCAGCACCAGCGGGTAGTAGATCATCTCGGGCGCGGCGAGGGTCAGGCCATCGTCGCGAATGTCGTCGACGACGCCCACGATCGTGACCCATTGCGGATCGGCGTCGTTGGGAAGATTGGGAGCGACGCGTTTCCCGAGCGCGCTCTCGCTCGGCCAATACTGCTCGGCCAAGGTGCGGCTGACGACCGCCACGTTCGTGACGCGCTCGTGGTCCTGACGCTCGATGTAGCGACCCTCGAGCAGACCGATGCCCATCGACTCGAAGTACCCGGGCGCGACCACGTTCGTCCGGACGATGGGCGGCACTTCGTCCTGGAGAAGCGGTCGGTCCTCGAGGACCATCGCGTTGTTGCTCCATCCACCCGTGAGCGGGAGCGAGGTCGAGCCACCCGCCTCGACGACCCCGGGCAGCGCCCGGAGGTTGTCGAGCACCTGCTGGAAGAACGACGCGGACTGCCGACCGTCCTCGATCTCGTTCGGTGGGAGCGCGAGATTCAGCGTGACGACGTTCTCGGCGTCGAACCCGGGATCCACGCTCCGGAGCTCCAGGAAGCTCCGCGCCATCAGACCCGAGCCCACGAGGAGCATGAGCGCCAACGCGACCTGCGCCGCGACGAGCGCGTTGTTCGTCCGGTGTGTCTCGCGCCCGAACGAGCCTCCTCGCCCCCCTTCCTTGAGCGAGATGTTCAGGTTGGGCCTACCGTACTTGAGCGCCGGGACGACGCCGAACGCGAACCCGGCGAGCACCGAGATGACCAGCGTGAACAGCAGCACGAGGCCCGAGATCCCGACCTCATCGAGCCGTGGGAGGTTCTCGGGTCCGATCCCGACCAGCGCCCGCACCCCCAGCCACGCGAGTCCGACGCCGACCACGCCTCCCGCCAAAGAGAGCAGCGCGCTCTCGCCGAGATACGCGCGAATCAGGTGCGCCCGCCCCGCGCCCATCGCGGTCCGGACGGCCATCTCGCGTTGACGGCCGTGGGCGCGAACGAGCAGGAGGTTCGCGACGTTGGCGCAGGCGATGAGAAGCACGAAGGCCACCGTGCCGAGCAGGATCCAGAGCGTCTGCCCGATGTCGCCGACGACATCCTCCCTCATCGGACGCGCGAACGCGGAGAACTGCGCGGTCTCCAGCATCCCGCGGGTGATCTCGCCGGGGTAGGTGTCCGGGAGCCGTGGCAGGATCCGGTTCAGCTCCGCGCTCGCCGATTCGACATCGACGCCCGGCGCCAGGCGGGCCACCGAGAGGTGGCTGAAGTTGGCGAGCCCGAGGCTGGATCGTTCGATCACGTGCGGGGTCCAGAGCTGCGTATCCGAGGTCGGGAACGCGAGCTCCCTCGGCGCGACGCCGATCACCTCGAAGGGCGTTCCGTCCAGCGTGATGGTGCGACCCACGACCGAGGGATCCGCTCCGAAGCGCTCCGTCCACAGCGCCTCCGACAGCACGACGACGGCGGGACCGCCGGGGTCGTCCTCGGTCTCGCTGAACGTACGGCCGATAAGCGGCGGCACCCGAAGGACTTGAAACAGAGAGGCGGTGGCCGTGGCGGTCACGAGTCGCGTCGGCTCGCCGATGCCGGTCAGCGTCGTGCCGGTCCGAACCGCCAATCCCATCGCCTCGAAGCTCGTCGCCTCTTCCGAGTAGAGCGTATACGTCGTGTTCGATTGTTCGATCTGGGGGAGGTCGAGACCCGGTGCGGCGTGCCAAAGACCGACCAACCGTTCCGAGTCCGGATACGGCAGGGCTCGGAGGAGCACGCCCTCGACGACGCTGAAGATCGCCGTGTTCGCCCCGATCCCGACCGCGAGGGTCAGTACCGCGACCGCGGTGAAGCCTGGCGTGCGGAGCAGCTTTCTGGAGATCTGGCGAAGCTCTCGCGTGAGTTGATCCATCGGAGTCCCCCGGGTCGTGGTTGTTCGGCGCGCCGTGGAAGGGCGTCCTCCCCTACGGCCCGGCGTGCGGCGCCGTTTCGCCGCGCGTCCGCACCTTGGCGGTGGCGGACCTCCGGGTTAGCCTGTCCTGCCGGTTGACCGACGGGGCCCTGGAGGCGGCCGTCGAGACGTGCGTCCGATGACGGAGAGACCAAAATGGCGCTGAGCACGGAAGCGTTCCCGATCACGCGAGTCGAAGCCTCGCGACGCAGCTCGGTGGACTTCGACGACCTTCCGTTCGGGAGCGTGTGGTCGGATCACATGTTCGTGGCCGATTACGAGGATGGAGCGTGGCGGGGGGCGGAGATCCGGCCGTTCGGTCCGGTCGAGCTCTATCCGAGCTGCAAGGCGCTCCAGTACGCCGTATCGCTGTTCGAGGGGTTCAAGGCCCACAAGACCCCGAGCGGGGAATGCGTCGTGTTCCGGCCTGACATGAACCAGAAACGCCTCAACCGAACCGCGGACCGTCTCGTGATGCCCGAAGTGCCGCGCGACTTGTTCTTCGCTGCGCTCGACGAGCTGATCGACCTCGACCGCGCCTGGCTCCCCGATGCCGATCAGGGCGCCCTCTACATCCGCCCGAGCTACTTCTGCACCGACCCGAGCCTCCAGGTGAATCCCGGCTCTTCCTATCGCTTGGTGATCATGTCGAGCCCCGTCGGGCTGTACTTCGCGGGTGAGATCGGGCTCGTCACCACGCGCGAGTTCGTACGGGCGTTTCCGGGAGGCACCGGTGACCACAAGCCGTCGGGCAACTACGGCGCGACCCTGCGTGCGTCCGTGGTCGCGCAGGAGCAGGGCTACCAGAACGTGATCTGGCTCGACGGGATCGAGCACCGCTACATCGAAGAGTGTGGTGTGATGAACATGTTCTTCGTGATCGACGGCACCGCGCTGACGCCGCCGCTCGGCGGCACGATCCTGCCCGGCGTCACCCGCGACTCGGCCATCCAGCTCCTCGCCGATCTGGACATCCCCTGCGAGGTCCGACGTATCTCCGTGGAGGAAGTCCAGGCGGCCGCGAGCGACGGTACGCTCGAGGAAGCGTTCGGATGCGGGACGGCCGCCACGATCGCCCCCATCCATCGGCTCGGGCTCGAGGGGCAGGAGGTCGAGCTCGAGCATCGCGAGAACTCGGTCGCGGATCGTCTCAAGAGCGAGCTCCACGGGATCCAGACGGGCACGATCGAAGACCGCCACGGCTGGCTCTACCGAATCTAGCCGGAGCCCCCACCCCGAAGCGCTACCCTCCCTCCGGGGGGGAAGCTTGCCGTGGCTTGATATATGCGTATATTCGGATGCATGAATGAAGCAGCGGCGACCCAGGACCTGCTCGCGAGCCTCGGAGCGCTCGGGGACGAGAACCGGTTGCGTCTCCTGACCTTGCTCGAGCGGCACGAGCTCAGCGTCGGCGAGCTCGTGGCGATCGTGCAGCTCCCGCAGCCGACGGTCTCGCGACACCTCAAGGTCCTGAGCGACGAGGGCTGGATCCGTGCGCGGCGCGAGGGCACGGCGCGGCACTATCGCATGGTCACGGAGCTCGAGTCGTCGGCGCGCGACCTGTGGAGCGTCGTGCGCGCCGCGATCGGTGACACGCGTTGGCGGTCCGCGGATGCCGAGCGAGCCGAGGTCGTGCTCTCGGCGCGAAAGGAGGCGGCCCGGCGCTTCTTCTCCGAGACCGCCGCCGAGTGGGATGCGCTGCGCGGGGAGCTCTACGGTCCGCGCGCGGAGTGGTCCGCCATGCTCGGCTTCTTGGACCCGGATTGGACGTTCGGTGATCTCGGGACCGGGACGGGAGCCCTGGCGGGGGCGGTCGCACCGTTCGTGCGTCACGTGATCGGGGTCGACCATTCGCCCGAGATGCTCCAGGCGGCGCGGGAGCGTCTCGCGGGTCACGCCAACGTGGAGCTCCGCGAGGGCGACCTCGAGTCGCTCCCGCTCGATCCGTGTTGCCTGGATGTGGCCGTGCTTTCGTTCGTGCTGCACTTCACGGTCGATCCGCGCCGAGCGCTGGTGGAAGCGCACCGGGTGCTGCGCCCCGGCGGCGTGCTGGTGGTCGTGGACATGCGCGAGCACGACCGCGAGGAGTACCGCGACACGATGGGTCACTTGTGGACGGGCTTCTCGGAGGACGACATGGCCGAGTGGACCCGAGCGGCGGGGTTCCAGAGCTACACGCATACAGAGCTACGACCCGATCCCGCCGCGACCGGGCCGCTGCTGTTCATGGGAAGGGCGAGGCGCGCTCCCTTGGCGAGCGCATAGGAATTGCCGACGGCTCGGTTTGAGCGAGCCTGGTGAAACGGAAACGAAGCGTCGCGTTGGTGACGACAGTTCAGGAGATCCAATGGAAAGCGCACTGGTGAGCGAGAAAGCGACCGAGACCCGCGTCCCCTTCAAGGTGGCCGACCTGAGCCTCGCCGAGTGGGGGCGCAAAGAGATCCGTCTCGCGGAGCACGAGATGCCGGGGCTCATGTCGGTGCGCCGCGAGTACGCCGCGAGTCAGCCCCTGGCCGGCAAGAAGATCATGGGCTCGCTCCACATGACCGTGCAGACGGCCGTTTTGATCGAGACCCTGGCCGACCTGGGCGCGGATGTACGCTGGGTGTCGTGCAACATCTTCTCGACGCAGGACCATGCGGCGGCGGCGGTCGTCGTAGGTCCGGAAGGGACGCCCGAAGACCCCAAGGGCATCCCCGTCTTCGCCTGGAAGGGCGAGACGCTCGAGGAATACTGGTGGTGCACGGATCAGGCGCTCATCTGGCCCGATGGATCGGGTCCCGACCTGATCGTCGACGACGGGGGAGACGCGACGCTGCTCGTCCACAAGGGGCTCGAGTTCGAGCAGGCCGGCGAGATCCCCGCGTTCGATGAAGACAACGAGCCCGAGGAGTGGGGCGTGATCCTCGAGACGCTGCGGAAGATCGCGGCGACGGACGCGGATCGTTGGGAGCGGACCGCGGCGCCGATCGCGGGGGTCTCCGAGGAGACGACGACGGGCGTCCACCGTCTCTACGAGATGGAGGAGGACGGTACCCTTCTCTTCCCGGCCATCAACGTCAACGACTCCGTGACGAAATCCAAGTTCGACAACATCTACGGCTGTCGGCATTCGGTGATCGACGGGCTCAACCGGGCGAGCGACGTGATGATCTCGGGGAAGGCCGCCGTCGTATGCGGATACGGTGAGGTCGGGAAGGGCTGCGCGCAGGCGCTCAAGGGGCAAGGAGCGCGCGTCATCGTGACCGAGATCGATCCGATCTGCGCGCTTCAAGCCGCGATGGAGGGCTTCGAGGTCAAGACGGTCGAGGACGTCGTC
>JAKSCH010000273.1 GCA_022360695.1 Gemmatimonadota bacterium | reverse complement strand
GCGCGGCGTCGCCAGTGGCCTATACGTTATCGGAAATCAAAAATGCAAACCGGCAGGCGAGAGCGTCGAAGGCACCCTGTAGTCGAGTATTCGTTCTGGACCGTGGACGCGCTGGGAACTGATACTTGCTGATGAATAGATGACTGAGGAACGCAGGTACCTACAAGAGGAGGTGGAGGAGATCCTCGGGCTGGCGGTCAGGAGCGACGAGCCGGCAGCGCTCGCAGTGCCGGATGAGCGCGGACTGACCCTGTCAGAGCTGCAGGAGATCGGAGTGGAAGTGGGGGTGCGACCTCGTCGCATGGCGGAAGCGGCACTCGCGTTTGAGACCAGCCGGCAGAACGTCTCTCGCCGAACGACCCTCGGCATGCCCACCACGGTCGGCCGCAACGCCGATCTTCCCAGAGCGTTGACAGATCATGAATGGGATATCCTCGTCGGTGAGCTGCGAGAGACATTCGGCGCACGGGGCACGGTGGCAATGCACGGGAGCGGTCGCGAGTGGACGAACGGCAATCTCCACGTGTTTCTGGAGCCCACCACGACCGGTCATCGTCTGCGCATGGGAACGCACAAGAGCGATGCGACGCCCCTCACGATGTTGGGAGCGACCGGCCTTGCTTTGGGACTGGCGCTACTCGTGCTCTTCCTCGGAGAAGGTCTTCCCGCGGCCGCGATGGTGGCCGCACTAATCGCGCTGGCCGGGGGTGGGGTGCTCGGAACGAACATGCTCAGGTTGCCGCGCTGGGCTCGCGAGCGAGAGGCGCAGATGGAGTACATCGGGAGTCGGGTCCAAGCGTTGCTCGCGGAGTCTGAGGAGGCAGAGCCTAGAACCTGACAGACACCGGTCGGTCGTTCGGCAATGACTTCCGAAGCCACAGAGAACCCTGTTGACTCGGGTGGCAGATACCGGCAACCGAAAGAGTGACACATGACAATCACTCGTGAGGTGCTTGACGCTCTCGCTGCCGTTACGCAATCGATTGGCCACGTTCGCGACCTTTCGGAAGCGATTCGAGACGGCAAGCAGTACCTGAGCACAAATCATCCAGAGGTGAAAGATGATCTAGTGGCTCTCTGCCAAGAGATGCAAAAGTCAGCGACGGCGCTCGCGACAGCGTCGTCGATAATCACACACTTCCGCTTCGTCATTGGTGACGACGTGCTGGCCAGCGAGGCAGCGCGCTTCAACGATTACTTGGTGGCGAACAAGGCCCAGGCGGAGACGCTGCGTCAGCAGCTTCGCTCGATGCGCGGGCATTGCACGGCGATCGAAGAGCACGCCAACAAAATTGCGGAGTCTGCGGATCCCAAGGGATTCAAATCCCTTGCGGCAGCCTTAGGGCTGCACTCGGCCGAGATGGAGCAGAAGCTTGCCGATGCCCTCCAGGGCATCTACGACGAAGAGATGGCTTACCATGTAGGTGTTAACATGATGGCCGACGCCGTGGAAGCTACGCTGTCCGAAGTGCAGGAGACGCTTGGCCCCTCTGGCGGCATCATGCCCGAGAACGTGCCGTCCGCAGCAGCCCTTCTAGGGGAGTATGCCACCGCCTTCTCGGAGCTCGAGGCTGCTTGCAACCACTGCGCGCTGCAGCTTCAGACGTCGATCGACGAGCTTCGAGCCGGAATTGACTGAGAATTCACCGGCGTGGGTGATCGGTGCGTCTTCCCGGTCTTCGG
>JAKSCH010000031.1 GCA_022360695.1 Gemmatimonadota bacterium | reverse complement strand
TGCGGAACAACCGCAGCCGCTCGTCGACGGTGAGACGCGACGCGTCGCAGTAGGCGTCGATCGCGGCGCCTTCCACGTATTCCATCGCGATGTACGGCCCGAGCTCGCTCACGCCCGCGTCGAGGAGCCCCGCGATGTTCGGGTGGTTGAGCGACGCGAGGATGTCCCGTTCCCGCTCGAACCGAGCGACCAGCTCATCGCGATACGGACCCGACGGGAGGAGCTTCACGGCGACGTGCTGATCGAACGAGCCGTCCGCGCGCTCGGCGAGGTAGACCGCGCCCATCCCCCCCTGCCCTACCTGTCGGAGCAGTCGGTAGGGGCCCACCAGCTTGCCGACCCGCGGATTCGTCGCATCGCCGCGGAGGAGCTCGATCGCCGAGCCCGACACATCGTCTTCCAGGAACGGACGATCGTCTTCGTCGGCCGCGAGCAAGCTCTCCACCTCCGCCCGCAGCTCCGCGTCCCCGGCGCACGCCCCATCGAGGAACCGGGCCCGACTCGCTCCGCCGAGCTCGGTCGCTTCTTCGAAGACCGCGCGCGCCCGCTTCCAGCGCTCCCGGTCCATCGTTCCCGTCACGTCGGCGAGCCGTCCAGCTCGCGACGGAGCCATGCGCGCGCCGACTGCCAGTCGCGTTTCACCGTCGCGCGAGAGATCCCGAGCGCCTCCGCGGTCTCCGGCACCGTCAACCCTCCGAAATGACGACACTCGACCACGCGGCAGAGACGCGCATCCAAGGCCTCGAGCCGCTCGAGCGCCCGGTCGAGCGCCAGCACCTCCTCGAGACGGTCGTCCGCCAGCACCGCCTCCTCGTCGAGCGTGACCGGGCGCTGTCCGCCCCCCCGCTTGGCCGCCCCGCGCTTCCGGGCGTGCCAGACGAGCACGCGTCGCATGACGCGTGAGGAGATGGCGAAGAAGTGCACGCGGTCGCTGACGGCGGGCGGGCTCTGGTCCACGAGGTTCATGAACGCCTCGTGGACGAGCGCGGTCGAGCTCAGGGTGTGGTCGGGTCGCTCACGCCGTAGGTGGTGCTGCGCGATACGACGGAGCTCGTCGTATACGAGCGGCATGAGGCGGTCCACCGCCTCCGCGTCCCCCTCCCGCCAATCATGGATCAGCTGCGTCACGTTCGGTTCGTCGGTCACGACGCGAAATCTAAGATTCGCCGTCGTCGCGTACCACGCGCGCCCCACGATCCCGGTCGGCGACCCCCGGTGCGGACCACGGATCCGCGTGAGCCCCCCCACGATCCGTTCGCACATCCCCTCACGATGAGCGAACCGCGCGTCCGCGCGGGGACGCACGCTCTAGTGGGAGGGGTTCCGATGCACCGACGAGCGCTGCTCAAGCGAACCGGCCTCGGGTGGCTCGGCTGGTGGTTCGCATGGCGCCGCGCACCGGTCTCGAGGATCCCCCAGGAGGCCTCCGGTCCGAGCTCGCTCGAGGAGGCCGTCCGAACCGGCGACCCCGAGCAGGTGAAGGCCTTCATCCTCACGAACCGGGGCCTCAGCCGGAACGCCCCCCTGAGCACCCGGATCGGCGCGCTGGAGGTGCTGGAGGGCCAAGCGCGCGCGCGTCTGCTCGAGAGCATGCGCTCCGGAACCGCGCTCCCCGACGGTCCGGCGCCGGACGTTCCCGCCTCGCGCTGCATGGAATACCAGTTGGCAGCCGGCACCCTGTTGTCCGGGATCGACGACGAGGATCTGCGATACGTGGGACGACAGATGGGCGGTCTCGACCTGCTGTCGGCTCGGGATCGCTACTACCGCGACACGGGGCTCCGAACCGTGCTCGCCCGCGCGATCCGCTTGCTCGAACCCCACGCGCATTGACCTGAACCAGACGGAGGAGGCTATGGAGCGACGATCGATGATCAGAAAGGCCGGGCTCGGGACACTCGGGCTCGGTCTGCTGGGCACGCGACCCGCCACGATCCTGGCGCAACGCGGTCCGACGCGGAGCTCGCTCGAGGAAGCGGTGAGAACCGGGAATCCGCACGACGTGTCGGAGTATATCCTCGCGAACCCGCGGTTGGCCCGACGCTCCCCGCAGGACATCCGCATTCGGGCGCTCGAGCTGCTCGAGGGCGAGGCTCGGGAGCTCATCGAGAAGAGCATCGCGGAAGATGCTCCGGCTCCGGGTGCTGGCCCCGACCCCATCACCGCCCTCGTCGGCAAACTGCCGCCCGCCGGCGTGTCGGATGAGGACTGCCTCGAGTTCCAAGGCGCCGCCGGGACGCTGATGTCCGAAGCGGGAGACGAAGAGCTCCGCGAGGTGGGTGAGCGAATGAGTGGGCTGCCGGTGCTCATGGTTCGCGACCGCGTGTATAGGGACGCGAGACTCAGAGCAGTGATGGCGCGCGTCAGGAAAGTCCTCGACGAAGCCGAGGCCGTCGAGCCGATCGCGTAACCGCGCTCAAGCCGTCTCGGCGAGCGCCCCTCGCAGACAGTCCCACGCGTTCTCCGCCGTGCCGCAGTCGAGCACCCGACGCGCGACATCGCGGTCGGAGAACGCGCGGGCGATCTTCGCCAGGATCTCGAGCTGCGTGTCCTCATCGTCCTCGGTCGCCGTGAGGATGAGGAACACCAGGTGCGCCGGCTTGCCATCGATCTCGTCCCATTCGATGCCTTCCTGACAGATCCCGCTCACGACGATCGGATCGGTCAGGCCTTCGAGACGGGCGTGCGGGATCGCGATGCCGTGACCGACCCCGGTGCCCCAGGCGGCTTCGCGCTCGAGCACGGCGTCCGAGATCGACGATGCCGTGGGGGTGCCCGGGACCTCCGCCGCGACGGTGGCGAGCGCCCCGATCGCATCGTGTCGCGACTCCGCGGCCAGGTCCCACACGAGCCGATCGCTCGAGAAGTATCCCGTGACGTCGTGCGTCTGCGTCTTCTCGAGACGCCAGGTGAACGCCGGACCCACGAGCAGCGCCGAGACGATCGCGGCGACGACGAGCGCGACGAACATCTCGGGCCCGATGATCCCCGCTTCTTGCCCCACGCGCGCCAGCAGCACGCCCATAGGGCCACCCGGGATGTGGGCGATCGCGGCCGGCATCTTGTCGGCCGCCGGCATCTTGACCATCAGCGTGCCCAGCCCCGCCCCGACGAACTTCCCTCCGATCGAGAGCGCCGTCACGATCAGCACCGTGATCGGCGCGAACGACTGGACGAAGTCCACCTGCAGACAGATACCGGCGAAGAACAGCGGCACGAAGATGGCCTCGACCATCTGCTCGATGACCGAGCGGGTGTGCTCGGACAGCCCGCGTGGATCGCCCGCCATCATCCCGGCCAGGAGGAAGCCGAACACCGGGTGGATGCCGAGGGCCGCCGTGAGGATCCCGCCGATCAGCCCGAGGCACACGACGAGCGACAACGGCGCCGCCGGCGTGGGGAGTCCCTTCTCGCGCATCCAGATGATCGCGCGGGTCGTCCAGGTCCGCCCGATCGTGAGCGCGAAGGCGCCGTGCACGAGCACGCCGCCGAGCGTCAGGGCGAGCCCGCCCGCCGTCACGGACTCCCCCGCCGCGCTCGCGCCCGCGAGCCCGAGGACCACGGCGAGCACGGCCCAGCCCAGGAGCTCGTTGAGCGCCATCGCCGAGATGAGGAACAACCCGAGATCGGACTTGATGATCTTCAGATCGAAGAGCAGCCGCGCGACCACCGTGATCGCCGTGATCGCCACCCCCGCCCCCACCAGCAGCGCGAAGGCCAACCGCGACGTCCCGGGGATCTCCGACCACGCGTCGAACATCGCCCACGAGACGAGGGTGCCCAACGCCAACGGCACCACCACCCCCGTGACCGCCACCACGAGGGTCTGATTCCGCATCTTCCACGCGGACGCGACGTTCACCTCGAGACCGACGACCAACAGCAGGAAGAAGATCCCGATCTGGGCCGCGACATCGAACATCGCGTACTGGAGCTCGTCCGGCGGGAAGAGCGCTTCGAACAGTCCGGGCGCGACGTGGCCGAGCACGGTTTGACCGAGGAGGATCCCGGCCAGGATCTCGCCGGCCAGGGGTGGCTGGTGGAGACGCCGGAAGACTTCGCCGAGGATGCGCGCCAGGGCGAGAACGATGACTACCTGAACCATGAAGAGCAGGATCGGGTCGCCGTGCACGGTGCGGCTCAGTCCTCTCTAGTGTGGTGTATCAAAAGTCCCTTGACCACCGAGAGTGGTGAGGCGCCCGCTCGCCAAGACGCGAGAGCGAAGGCGTAGCCATAGCTACGTCGAGATCGAGCAAC
>JAKSCH010000008.1 GCA_022360695.1 Gemmatimonadota bacterium | reverse complement strand
GGCTCCTGACGGAGCTCGAAGCCGCGCAGCGGTCGATCCACCTTCAGTCGTTCATCATCACGCCCGACGACACCGGCCGCGGCGTACTGGCTGTGCTCCGAGCCCGCGCCGGGGAAGGCGTCGATGTTCGCGTGCTCTACGATCGTTTCGGGTCGACGCTGGGACACTTCACGGGCGTCTTCCGCCGCGCACGGGCCGAGCGCTTGCAGATCCGCTCGAATCGTACGTGGGGACACGTCAACCTGAGGAATCACCGCAAGCTGGTCGTCATCGACGGGAAGACCGCCTTCGTGGGCGGAATGAACCTGGATGACCGGAACCGCGGAGACGATGTCGAGCGACGCGACGCGGACCGCGACTACCAGTTTCGTATCGATGGGCCTGTCGTCGCGGATCTTCAACGCACCTTCCTCGACGACTGGGCGAGCGCCACCCGGATCGAGCCGAAGCGACTCGAAAACCCCGAGCTCTTTCCGACGCTCTCGGAGGCCGGGGACGCATGGGTGCAAGTGATCCCCGGGGGTCCCCAGGGCGCGGGCTCGGGGCTCGCGCAGGCGTACTTCGGCGCGGTAGCCGCCGCCCGGCAATCCGTGACCGTCGTCACACCGTACTTCCTGCCCGACGATGCCATCTTCGAGGCCCTACGTTACGCGGCGCTCCGCGGGCTCCAGGTCCGTGTCGTGCTCCCGGCCAGGAGCAACCACCGCTATACGGCGCACGCGGCGCGCGCTCTCTATGGCCCACTCTTGAGCGCCGGCGTCCGCATCTTCGAGCGCCGGCCGCCGTTCATGCACGCGAAAGCGCTCGTGGTCGATGACCTGTACGCGATGGTCGGATCCGCGAACCTCGACTACCGAAGCCTGCACCTCAACTTCGAGCTGAACGTCGAGGTGGTCGACCCCACCTTCCTGGCGGCGCTCGCGCGCCAAATCGAGAGCGAGATCGCGGCCAGCGATGAGGTCTCGCTCGAGCGCCACCAAGCTCGACCGCTCCTGACTCGCTTGGGTCAGAACCTGTGTCGGCTGCTTCAGCCGGTCCTGTGATCCGACCCGGGCGATTCCGACCCGCTCTCGCATCCGGAGCCGGGGCACGGTGTCCCGCCGCCCAGCCCACGCGATCCGACGCATAATTGCAACTCGTTTTTTTATAGAGACTTACAGCATCGACGCCAGCTCGCGCGGGTGGTACGGATTCGGCGGTTGTCCATCTCGTGCGCTCGAAGACGACGGAGCGCGGACCCTGCGGCGCCCGAGGACCCCTTGCCGATGGTGCCGCGACGCCGGTTCGCCGAGACGGGCGCTCGTGAACCCTTACCGAGGAAAGGACGGAACGATGAGCACCCAACTGCCGGCCCGCTGGACCACCCGTCGAGCTAGGCCCTTCGCGACGCTGCCGTTCGACGGCTTCCAGCATCGACTGGGCCGGTTCTTCGACGAGCCCTTCGGGTTCGCCGATGCGGAGTCGTTTACGTGGACGCCGACCGTCGATGTCGAAGAGAACGAGAAGGAGCTCACGCTCACCGCCGAGATGCCCGGGATGGACGAAGCGGACGTGGACATCGAGATCGAGGACGACGTCCTCACGCTGAGTGGCGAGAAGAAGGAGGAACGCGAGTCCGAGGGCTCGAACGGCGAGAACCTCAGGATCTGGGAGCGGCGCTACGGATCGTTCTCGCGCTCGTTCGCGCTTCCGAAGTCCGTGGCCGCGGACAAGATCAAGGCGGAGTTCGCGAACGGCATCCTCACGGTTCGTATGCCGAAGACCGCGCAGGCGAAAGGACGCCGGATCCCGATCAAGGGGAGCCGCGCCAAGAAGTAGAAGACACGGCGCCCGATCCGGCGACGGGTCGGGCGCCGCGGCTCACCTGTGAACGACGAGAGGAGACGCGGATGGAACCGACGACCACCAGCATCCTGAGCGGGTGGACCGTCCGACGGATGATGCGAACGGACGTCGTCACCGTGCCGGGCAGCATGTCGGTCTCGAGCCTGGCGAAGCTGCTCACGGATCACGGCATCTCTGGGGCGCCCGTCACGGAGGCCGGGAAGGTGATTGGCGTCGTCTCGCAGAGCGACATCGTGCAGGCCGTGGCCAAGAAGCTCGAGGGACCCTCGACCGGGGCGGGGGGCGTACCCGCGGACATCGCGACAAGGACCAGCGGGGACGGTGATGTCTCGTCCTTCTTTCACCGCACGAACGGCGAGCTGTACCCGCCGCTCCCGGGTCTGACCGGGTTGCCGGAGGAGCCGCCGGCATCCTTGACCGTGGCCGACGTGATGATGCCCGCGCGGTTCAGTGTTCGCCCCTCGGCCTCGCTGGGGGAGCTGGCGCGCTTCTTCGTGAACTCGGGTGTGCACCGCGCGCTGGTGATGGACGAGGGCGAGCTCGTCGGGATCGTCACCACGCTCGATGTGCTCAACGCGATCGCCGAGAGCGACGTCGCAGGGTGAGCGTCGCGCGCTCGAAGAACGCGGTCCAGGATACGTACCCGACCCACGGGAGCGCCCCGAGCTCGGAGCCGGGCGCTCCGGTCGAGCTCCGGTCATCGCCCAACCCGAAGAAGAGCCCCGCGCAAAGGCTGGATTCCCCGCCGAACACGCGGGGCGAAGCCGTGGCTACACCCGGGTCCGCTCGGACGGCCGCGACCAGGTCGTCCACTTCGGTGCCGGCGCGCCCTCCATCGTCATCGGCACCAGCCGTCCGCCCGGTTCGACTCGTCGGCGAGGGGCGTCGCGCCGCCGGGAAGAGGGGACACGGCTACCCGGAGTGGGACATTTCACCCCGACCCCCTGGTGGACAGCGGCAGCGCAACGTGACGTAAGTGCCGTATTGATAATCATATATAGATCCATCGAGCGAGGGTGCGCGGTATGCGTCGGGCACCCGGCTGTGCGTTGCAGCCCAGCCCTCTCGCGAGAAGGACGGTCATGCCCTCTTTCACCCGCTCACGCGCCCGCGAAGGTCCCCTGGGGCGGCGCGGGGTCGCGATCGTGGGCTCCGGCTCGCTGCCGTCCAGAGCCATCGGCCTGGGCTTCCTGGGCTCCTGGGAGTTCCGACATGTCGACGTGTAAACGCCGACCCGGGCCCGTCGCTCGGGACGCGCGCTCCGGATGAGCGCGCCCCGTGTCTCGACGGGCCGCGCGTGGCCTTGGCTACAGCGGCTCGGCCTGGTGGCGACGGGCGGCCTGCTGCTCGGCCTGGTCATCCGTCCCGAGCTCACGCTGCGGCTCCTCTGGGACGTCGCGATCCCGCTGGTCCCGGCATCGCTTCTCCTGAGCCCGCTCGTTTGGCGCAACGTGTGTCCGCTCGCGACCGTGAACATGGCCGGGAATCGCTTCGGGGCGCGTCGTCGCGCCTCTCCGGCGTGGACGACGCGGGCCAACGTCGTCGGGATCGTGCTGTTCGCGGCGCTCGTGCCCGCCCGTCGGTTTCTGCTGAACGATGACGGGGCCGCCCTCGCGC
>JAKSCH010000405.1 GCA_022360695.1 Gemmatimonadota bacterium | reverse complement strand
CCGTTCACGTCATGTATCACGTCGGCTCGAAGAACGAGCGGGCGGGGCGCACCGGCTTCGCGCACCTGTTCGAGCACCTCCTCTTCCAGGGCTCCGAGCACGTTCCGCGCGAGGGGCACTTCAAGTACATCCAGGATGCCGGAGGGACGCTCAACGGGACGACGTGGTTCGACCGTACGAACTACTTCGAGACCCTGCCGGCCAACGAGCTCGACCTCGGGCTGTGGCTCGAATCCGATCGAATGGGATTCTTCAAACCCGGGATCACGCAGGAGAAGCTCGACAATCAACGCGACGTCGTGAAGAACGAGCGTCTCCAATCGTACGAGAATCGTCCGTACGGATTGGCGTTCGAGACCGTGCTGGCGAACGCATACGACGAAGGACACCCGTATCGGCACCCGACGATCGGCTACATGGAGGACATCGACGCGGCGACGCTCGAGGACGTCCACGAGTTCTTCGATCTGCACTACGGTCCCAACAACGCCACGCTCGTGGTCATCGGAGACGTCGACCCCGCGGTGGCGCTCACCAAGATCGAGCACTGGTTCGGCGAGATCCCTGGCCGACCCACGCCGGCTCGACCCGATGTTCCGTCGCCGCTCGGAGGGGGAGGGCGACGCGCCGTCATCGAAGACACCGTACAGGTCCCTCGCGCCTACCTCATGTTCCATTCGCCTTCGTTCAACGACGAAGGGTTCGAGGCCACGGACGTGCTCACGTATCTGCTCGCCGACGGAAACAGCTCGCGGCTGCGACGGGCGCTCGTCTACGAGCGACAGATCGCGGCCGAGGTGTCGGCGTTCACGTGGCCGACGGAGAGCGTCGGCATGTGCTTCGTCATCGCCACGGCTCGACCCGGCGTCGACGCTTCGACGCTCGAGGAGGAGATCCGCGACGTGCTGGCGGAGCTCCGCTCGGGCGGGGTGAACGACGAAGAGATCGACGGCGCGCTCAACCGCGCGCGTCGTTCGCTGGTCCAGAACCTGGCCGGCGTCGGAGACCGAGCGGATGCGTTCGCGCACGCCGCGGTGCTTCGGGGCGATCCGGGCTACGTGAACGACGCGTTCGGGATCTACGGCTCGATCGACCGAGCGGCGGTCGAGGCGAGCGCCGAAGCGGTGCTCGATGCCGACCGTATGACATCGGTGCACGTCGTACCGAGCGAGGGAGCGAGCGAATGACGCCCGATCGTTCGGCGCGACCGGTCGCGGACACGCCCCGCCCGCTCCGCCTCCCGCGTTTCGACCGGACGCGTCTCGAGAACGGGCTTCAGGTCGAGTTCGCGCCTCGCCCGGGCGTCCCCGAAGTGTCGATTCGGCTCGTGATCGAAGCCGGCGCCACGACCGAGTCGACCGACAAGCGCGGCACTTCGGAGCTCGTGGCCCGTCTCCTGACCGAAGGATCCGAGGAACGGAGCGCCATCGACATGGCCCGTTGGCTCGACCGCCTCGGCGCCTCCTTCGACGCGTCGGCGGGGTTCGAGACCTGTAGCATCTCGATGCACGTCCTCCCGGACGTGCTCGATGAAGCGCTCGAGTTTCTCGCGCACGCGATCATCCGTCCGACGTTCCCCGAGAACGACTTCGACCGGCTCCGCGACGAGCGTCTCGATGAGATCGAGCGGCAACGCGACGACCCGGCGACGGTCGCGGACCATGCGCTCATCCACGAGCTCTACGGCAACGGGTTGTACGGGCGACCGATCGGAGGCACGCGCGAAACCGTATCCGCGATCGGGCGCGACGACGTGATCGAGTTTCACGGGGACCGGTACGGGGCGGACGGAGCCCTCCTGATCGCGTGCGGCGACGTAGACCACGATCGCCTGATCGCCGCCGCCCGGCAGCACCTGGGCGGTTGGTCGGGCGCGGTCGATCGCGAGCCGCCTCCCGAGCCACCCGAAGTCGGCGGTGGCGACGTGGTCTTGATCGATCGCCCCGACAGCCCTCAAGCGGAGCTCCGGATCGCGACGATCGGCGTGTCGTACGGGACCGAGGACCACCACGCGATCACGGTCGCGAACGCGATCCTCGGCGGTCTCTTCAACTCGCGGATCAACATGAATCTCCGCGAGGACAAGGGCTGGACATACGGGGCTCGGTCGGCCTTCCGGTTTCGCAGAGGCGCCGGGCCGTTCGTCGCGCGTACGGCGGTCGAGACGGGCGTGACCGCGGAGGCGTTCCGGGAGATGCTGACCGAGATCGAGACGATGCGAGAGGAGCTCGTCTCGCCCGAGGAGCTCGAGTTGGCGCGGCACGCGCTCACGCTGTCGCTCCCGCTCCAGTTCGAGGGCGCCGTGCAGATCACCCGCAAGGTGAGTCGGCAGCGGATCTACGATCTTCCCGATGACTATTGGGAGGCCTACCGCGAGCGGATCGAAGCCGTGACCGCCGACGAGATCCGCGACGTGTGCCGCCGGTATCTGTCGTCCGAACGACTCACGCTGCTGACGGTGACGGACGCCGAGGCCGTGCGAGCCGGGCTCGAGCCGCTGGGCAACCTGGAGGTTCGCCCCGCGTCTTGAGTTTCGGTTCTTTTTCGGTATCATGGACAGCGTTCGGGGGAGAGGGATGACGGGCGGACCTGAAGATCGGATGGGCGGCGAGAGGGTCTACCGAGGCCGCGTAATTCACGTCGATCTGGATCGCGTACGGTTTCCGGATGGTTCCACCGGCGAGCTCGAGATGGTCCGGCACCCGGGGGCGTCCGCGGTCGTGCCCCTCACGACGCGAGAAGGCACCAGCCAACCCATCGTCACGCTCGTGCGTCAATATCGGTACGCGGCCGGGGGATACATTTGGGAAATCCCCGCCGGCAAGCTCGACGCCGGCGAGCCGCCCGAAGACTGCGCGCGACGCGAGCTGGAAGAAGAGACGGGGCTGAGAGCGGGGCGGTTGGAGGCCCTCTCGCACATACACACGACGCCCGGGTTCACGGACGAGGTGATCCACTTGTTCGTGGCGCTCGAACTGGCTCCTGGGCGGCTGAGCCACGAGCCGAACGAGTTTATCGAGCTACACGAGCGGCCGCTGGAGGAGGTGATGGCGATGGTCGTCGGCGGCGAAATCACCGATGCGAAGACGATCTGCGCGCTTGCGCTCGCGGATCGCTGGTGGAGTGAGGGGAGGCGGTAGCCGGCCTTTCGGCGCCGCCGGACGCGCGAGGATCCGGATCCGCAGGGGTGTGACGATCCGGGTCACTCGAACGTCTTACAGGGTGATGCGGCGGAGACCATCCCCGGTCCCGCCCTCGCCACAAGGAGCGGGCATGGAAACGACACCGAATCTCCACGTTGCCGAGACGGACGTCCCGGAGCGGGTCGGTCGTCAGCAGTTGGTCGGGTTGGAAGACGCGGAGCTCGTTGCGCAGTACCTGGCGGGTCAACGGTTCGCGTTTCAGGAGCTGGTCGGTCGATACCAGGACCGGCTGCTCAATTTCATCTATCGTACGATCGGCGATCGAGATCGAGCGGAGGATCTCGTGCAGGAGACGTTCGTGCGTGTGTACCGGCACCTGCACCGTTTCGATCCGACGAAGAAGTTCTCTACGTGGATTTATACGATCGCCAGCAACCTGGCGAAGAACGAGCTGCGGAACCGGTCGCGAAACCCGCTGGTCCTGTTCCAGGCGATCAAGAAGAACTGGGAGGCGGATCATCGGCCGCTCGAGTTCGAGGACAACACCTATTCGCCGGACGACCTGTTTCGGAAGCGACACCTGCGCGAGAAGGTGGAAGCCGCGGTCGCGGAGTTGCCGGAGCATCACCGCGTCGTGTTCGTCCTTCGCGAGCTCGAGGGGAAGACGTACGAAGAGATCTCCGACATCACGGGCGTCACGCTCGGTACCGTGAAGTCGCGGCTCAATCGAGCGCGGAATCGATTCGCCCAGATCATCGCGCCGATGCTCGACTGAGCCTCGGGGCACCGCGACCGAACGAACGACGAGAAGGCGGCTTCGGCCGCCTTTTTGTCGCCCTTGCAGAAACCCCCACGATGCGGAACCCTGTTTCCTGGTCCGAGTATACTCACGCGGTCGAGCGCGGGGCCCCGTAGCGATCCTCTCTTCGTCGCGTCGGAACAGACGGCGGGAACGCGGGTTGCAGGGACGCGCTCGGTTTTGGGCTCTCGAGGATCCCCTCGGGAGTACGGGAGGATGACGACGGACGCTGTGACGATGGTTTGCAAAGAGTTCATCGACAGGTACACGGACTACCGTGACGAGCTGCTCTCGAGCGATGAGCGCGCTCGTTTCGAGGAGCATCTGGAAGACTGCGAATCGTGTCGACGCTACGAGAGAGTGCTCAGTCGTGGGTTGACGCTGTGGCGCGGTCTCCCGGTGGCTTCCGCTTCGCCCGACTTCCTTCCCCGTTTACAACACCGACTCTATCACGTCGAAGACGCCGGCAAGCTCTCCACGCGTCGGCACCTCGGGAGCGCGGCGCTGGTCGCCGTCGCCTCGGTCGGTCTGCTGGCGGTCACCTGGATGCCGTTCGCGGCCCGCGCATCGATCGAGGTCGAGCTGCCGGCCGTCGCGGTCGAGGTGCCGGTCACGTTCGTGGCAGACGGCCAGCCGAGCTTGTTCGAGGAGCCACCGTACGTCGGCCCGTTCCTGGCGCCGCTCGGGACGACGCTCGACGAGCCCGCGGGGTTGTTCACCACGAACTACGTGCCGATTCGCGGCGATTCGACATCGCCGACCGAGCTCCGTCGCACCGGGCAGCTCGACGAGTCACGCTGACGCCGAGCCGGCCCGAAACGCGTGACCGGAGCGTCGTGTGAGCGCCTCGGCCGACACGCGCCTCGCCCGGGCCCTCGACGCAGGTCCCCCCACCGGTGGGTGGTTCCTCTACGGCGACGCGGTCCGCCTCAGGGATGAGGGCGCCAAGGCGCTGGTCGAGGCGGCGCTCGACCCGGCGACCCGGGACTTCAACTTCGACCAATTCCGCGCGGAGGACGTTTCGGGCGAGCAGCTCGCGTCGACGCTCGCGATGCCTCCCATGATGGCGGAACGCCGGGTCGTCACCGTGCGCGATGCCGAGCGTCTCTCGCCGAGCGCCCGCAAGGTGCTCCAGGAGGCCTCGGGCGCCCTGCCCGAGGACGTGGTGCTCGTAGTGACCGCGACGATCCCAAAGGGGTCGCGCGCCGCGTTCTATCGCGAGCTCAAGAGCAACTGCACCGCGATCGAGTGGAGCGCGCCTCGGACGGCCGAGATCCCGGGCTGGCTGCGTGACCGTGCGCGTCGACGGTGGGGCGTGGAGCTGTCGCCGCGGGTGGCCCAAGCCATCGCGGGCGCCGTCGGAGAAGACTTGTCGCGTCTCGACGCCGAGCTCGAGAAACTGGCCGGCCTCGGTGCGGACGAGATCACGCTCGAGAACGTCGATGCGCTGATCCCGCGGACACGGCGCATCGATCGTTGGACCTGGCTCGATCTCGTCGCCAATCGCGACTATGGCGCCGCGTTGCGAACGCTCGACGACCTGTTGACGTCGGAGCGCGGCGTCGGCTTGGTCGCGGGTCTCGTCGAGCACCATCTGCTGCTGGGTCTCGCGACGGGCGGAGGTGCTTCGGTCGTTCGCGAGACCCTCACGCGCACCGGACGCGGATACCTGTCTTGGAAGGCCGACGCGTACGCGAAACAGGCGCGGCGCTGGACCGCCGAGGCGATCGAGCGCGCGCTGCGACGGATGCACCGCGCCGACCGCCACCTGAAATCGGGTGGAACCGACCGGGGCGTGCTGACCGAGCTGCTGCTGGCGCTCGAACGGGATCGGCGAGCCGCTCCGTGAACCGCGCCGGACTGTCGCTCGGCGTGGTCGCCCTCATCGCGGCGGGAACGGCGACCGCACAAGAGACCGCGTCGCTCGATCGCCTGGAGGCGGCGGCGGATTCCGGCCGGACCGACGGGCTTCGCGACGCCGTGCGCCGGTGGCTGGCCGATGCGACCGACGTACGTCCCGAGGAGCGCGGCCGCGCCGGGTATCTGCTCGCCCGGTTGACGACCGACGTGGATTCCGCGCGGGCGGCGTTCGCGACGGTGGCGCTCGACGGCAACTCGACGTACGGGGCGCTGGCGTGGCTCCGTCTCGCGCAGATGGATCTGGCCCTCGGCGAGTCCCGAAGGGCGCTCTCCGATCTCGAACGGCTCCGGGCCGACCATCCGACCGGTCCCGCCAACGCCGCATCCTGGTACTGGACGGCCCGCGCATGGGAACAGTTGGGCGAGCTCGAGCTCGCCTGCGAGAGCTTCGAGCGAGCGATCGCGTCGAGCCGTGAAGGGCGGGACGCGCTCGTGGCCGAGCGCGCGCGATCCGCGTCGCGAGCCTGCGGGCCGGGAGGGTTGCGCTTCTCGCTTCAAGTCGGCGCCTATTCACGCGAGCGCGCCGCGGAGGCCGAGCGCGCCATGCTCGTCGACGGGGGGTATCCATCGCGCGTCGTGAGCGAAGACGGTCTCCACAAGGTTCGGGTGGGCCGCTTCGCCAACCCGGAGATGGCGCGGAGCCTGGAGCGACGGCTGCGCGCGATGGGTCTGAGCGTCGCGGTCGTGGCGGCCGAGTCATGAGCCCGAAGACCAAGCGCGCGTCGGCCGAGCATACACCGCTGATCCAGCAGTACCTCGACATCAAGGCGCGTCACCCCGACTCGTTGCTCTTTTTCCGGGTGGGCGACTTCTACGAGATGTTCTTCGATGATGCGGAGGAGGGGAGCGGTCTCCTCGGGCTGACCCTCACCTCGCGCAACAACGGCGGCAAACGCGATGTCCCGCTTGCCGGCGTCCCGGTGAAGGCGGTCAACGAGTACGTCTCGCGTCTGTTACGCGCCGGTCGGTGCGTCGCCATCTGCGAGCAGCTCGAGGATCCCTCGGAAGCGGTCGGAATCGTACGACGGGATGTCGTCGAGGTGATCACGCCGGGCACGGTGCTCGAGGACTCGTTGCTCGCGGACGAGAAGAACAACTACGTGGTCGCGGTGGCGGGGACCGAGCCGTTCGGTCTCGCTGCCATCGATCTCTCCACCGGCGAGTTCGAGCTGCGAGCGATCTCTACGCGCCGGGCGTTGTTCGACGAGCTGAGCCGGCTCGAGCCCGCCGAGGTACTTCTACCCGAAGAAGGAGAAGAGCTCGGCGGTCCGTGGATCCCCACCCGCAGACCCGCATGGCGATTCGAAGCGGGCCTGGGCGAGGAGCGCTTGTGCGAGCGTTTCGACGTGCGGTCGAGCGTCGGGTTCGGTCTCGAGCCCGGCGCGGACGCGCTGCTGCTCGGCGCCGCCGGCGCGCTGCTCGGCTACCTCGAAGAGGTTCGACCCGCCGGCGTGGATCACATGCGACCGCCGCGTGTCGATCGAGGCGAGCGGGTCATGTATCTGGACGCGATGACGCGCCGCAACCTCGAGCTCGTCGAGCCGATTCGTGCGGGCGAGGGCACTTCTCTGTTGGCGCTCATCGATCGTACCCGGACACCCATGGGTGCGCGTCGGCTACGGCGACGCGTACTCCGCCCGTTGCTGGATCGGTCCGAGATCGAAGCGCGTCTCGACGTGGTCGAGGAGCTCGTCGAGCGACGGGACGTACGATCGGCACTCCGCGATCGACTTCGACCGGTGCGCGATCTCGAGCGGCTCGCGGCTCGGGCTTCGGTAGGACGCTTGACCCCGCGAGAGCTCCTGGGTCTGGGTTTGTCGCTCGATGCGCTCCCAGGTGTCATCGAAGCGGCGAGCTCTCTCGAGTCCGGGCTCGCGCGTGAGATCTCGTCCGGGTTCGATCCGCTCGTCGATGTCGCCGAGTCGATCGCCGATGCGATCGAGCCCGACGCGCCCAACGCGCTCAAGGATGGGGGAGTGATTCGATCGGGCTACTCGGAGGATCTCGATGAGCTTCGTTCTCTCCGAGAGAACGCGGTCGACTGGATCGCCGACATGCAGGTCCGCGAGCGCGAGCGCACCGGCATCGAGACGCTCAAGGTCGGTTTCAACAAAGTCTTCGGGTACTACTTGGAAGTGACCAAGTCCAAGCTCGACCGCGTACCCGAAGCGTGGGTCAGAAAGCAGACGCTCACGAACGCCGAGCGATACCTCACGCCCGAGCTCAAGGAATGGGAAGCGAAGGTGCTCGGGGCCGAGGATGAGATCGCTCGGCTCGAGACCGCGCTGTTCCAGAACGTCCGCGAGTCCGTGGCGGCCGAAGTGTCGCGGATCCAGGCCACCGCGTCGCTGGTCGCCGAGCTCGACGTCCACGCGGCGCTCGCCGATGTCGCGACCACCGAGAGCTACACTCGGCCGGCGCTGACCGATGAAGTCGAGTTCGAGGTCGAAGCGGGTCGCCACCCCGTGGTCGAGAGCGCGGTCGCACGCGAGACGTTCGTGCCGAACGACGTGGCGCTCGGGGATGACCTGCGCGCGATGATCGTGACGGGCCCGAACATGGCGGGGAAGTCGACGGTCTTGAGGCAGATCGGGCTGATCGCCCTGATGGCGCACATGGGCTCGTTCGTGCCGGCCCGCCGCGCGCGGATCGGAACGTGCGACCGCGTCTTCACCCGGGTCGGTGCCAGCGACAACCTCGCGGCGGGTCTGAGCACGTTCATGGTCGAGATGACCGAGACTGCCACCATCCTCAACTCGGCGACCGAACGATCGCTGGTCCTGCTCGACGAGATCGGTCGAGGCACGTCCACGTACGACGGGGTGTCGATCGCGTGGGCGGTGACCGAGCGACTCCACGAGATCGGCGCTCGAACGGTGTTCGCGACGCACTATCACGAGCTCGTCGGGTTGGCCGAGTCGCTCGAGCGCGCCGCGGCGTTCAACGTGCTGGTGCGCGAGAGCGATCGGGACATCGTCTTCTTGTACCGACTCGAGCCGGGGGGATCGGACCGATCCTACGGCGTCCACGTCGCCCGCCTCGCCGGGCTGCCGCCCGACGTGGTGGGACGCGCGGCGCGGATCCTCCACGCCCTCGAGAGCGGTCCGTGGGGAGCGGGTGGGCGCGGAGCGGCGCTGGCGGAGCGCGACCTCGGGCAGCTGTCGCTGTTCGGCGGTGGATCGTCGCCGGTGGGGCGGGGGCCCGGCGAGAGCGACCCGGCCCTCGATCGAGACAGACGCTATGATCCGTCTCACTCCGATCCCGTCGAACGCCACCGCCGCGAGACCGCAGGGCTGCTCTTCGATCGGCTGGCCGCGCTCGAGCTCGATCGGCTGACCCCGCTCGACGCTCTCAACACGCTGGCGGAGTGGAAGGCGTTCGCCGATGAGTAGACCGTCGCCCCGCGCCTTTCGCCCCGCCACGACGGTGCCCGCGTCGATCGTTGCGGCCCTGTGCGCAACGGGTTGCGCCGAGGCGGTGCGACCCGTGCTGGGTGGTCTCAAGATCGGTCCGCCGGTCGAAGGGCCGTTCGTCATGCCGACGCTGGTGGAGGAGAGCCTGCCCTTCACGTACCCGAAGGACGCGTGGGAGCGCGGCGTCGGGGGCGAGACCACCCTCCGCATCCACATCTCGAGCGCGGGGTTCGTCGACTCCGTGCTCGTGGCGTCGTCCTCGGGAGATCCCGCCCTCGACTCGGCATCGGTGGCCGGCGCGCGGCTCCTCCACTACCGGCCGGCGCGCAACGGTGACAGCCCCGTCGCGGTTTGGGCGTATCTTCCCATCCGGTATCCGATGCCGGAGGCGGTGGACATCAACGACGGGAACCGCGATGAAAGGTGATCGCTCGCTGGGGCGATTCGAGACCGTGCTGGACACGATCGGCGACACGCCGCTCATCCGATTGAATCGGGTCACCGACGATGCCCGGACACCGGTGTGGATCAAGGTCGAGTCGTTCAACCCCGGTGGGTCGGTCAAGGATCGGATCGGTCTCGCGATCATCGAGGCGGCCGAGCGCGAGGGGCGGCTCGCCCCCGGGGGCACCGTGGTCGAAGGGACGGCGGGGAACACCGGGGTCGGGCTCGCGATCGCCGCGGCGGTCAAGGGCTATCGCTGCGTGTTCGCCATCCCCGAGAAGATGAGTGCCGAGAAGATCCGCATGGTGAAGGCGTACGGCGCCGAGGTCGTCGTCACGCCGACCGGCGTCGGGCCGGATGATCCCGAATACTACGGCAACGTGGCCCGGCGGATCGCGGAGGAGACCCCCGGAGCCGTGCTCGCGGACCAGTTCTTCAACCCCGTGAACCCCGAGGCGCACTACGAGACCACGGGTCCGGAGATCTGGGATCAGACCGATGGTCAGGTGACGCACCTGGTCGCCGCGCCCGCTACGGGTGGCACGATCAGCGGAGCGGCGCGCTTCCTCAAGGAGCGGAACCCCGATCTCCAGGTCGTGGCCGGCGATCCCGTCGGCTCGATCTTCGCCGGCTATTTCGCGACCGGCGAGAAAGGCGGCGGGGCGCCGTACAAAGTCGAGGGCGTCGGGAACGACAAGATCCCGAGCACGCTCGACTTCGACGTCATCGACGAGTTCATGAAGGTCTCGGACCGAGACGCGTTCCACATGGCGCGCCGGCTGACGCGTGAAGAGGGGCTGTTCGCGGGTGGCTCGTCCGGGCTCATCGTCCACGTCGCCGTCGAGCTCGCCCGTCGGGTCGACGATCCTACGTCGTGCATCGTGTGTCTGCTCACCGACACGGGCGAGCGCTATCTGACGAAGCTGTACAACGACGAGTGGATGCGGGAGAACCAGATGCTCCCATCGACGCCGGCCACGGCCGCGGCGTTGCTCGAGCAGAAACGGGCCGCCGGTGCGCCCGACCTGATCGCGGTCGCGCCTTCCGACCCGGTGTCGCGGGGCCTCGAGCTGATCGACGAGCACCACGTCTCGCAGATGCCGGTGATCGACAACGGCAACTCGATCGGAGCCGTGACCGAGGCCAAGCTGATGGCGGCGGTCATCCGTCGTCCGGAGCAGCTCGGCGAGCCGATCGGCTCGCTCGCCGGCGCGCCGTTTCCGGCCGTGCCGCCCGACGCGGACCCCACCCGATTGACGCACGAGTTGAGTCGAGAGTCCTCCGCCGTGCTCGTGGCGGATGCGACCGGGATCCTCGGTGTCCTCACGCGGTACGATTTGTTTCAGCACATGTTGAGCTCGGGGGAGGTTCGGAGTGGCGGCTGAGCGCCGGATTCGGGTAGGCGTCCTGTTCGGCGGCGAGTCGGCCGAGCACGAGGTGTCGCTCCAGTCCGCGAAGAACGTCGTCGACGCGATCGATCCGGAGCGCTACGAGGTCGTCCTCATCGGAATCGACCGAAAAGGCGCGTGGCACCTGGCCGATGCGGCTCGCTTCCTCGCCTCGGCATCGGACCCCCGCCGTATCGAGCTCCGCACCGCCGCGACCGACCTCGCTCTCGCCCCGGGGAAGTCGGCGGATCTGGTAGAGCGCGAGGCCGGCTCGGCGCTTCCGCCGCTCGATGTCGTGTTCCCCGTTCTGCACGGACCGATGGGAGAGGATGGGACCGTGCAGGGGCTCCTCCGGCTGGCTCACCTCCCGTTCGTCGGCCCGGGCGTGCTCGGCTCCGCGGTCGGGATGGACAAGGACGTCGCCAAGCGCCTCCTGCGAGACGCGGGGATCGCGGTGGCGCCGTTCATCACCGTGGGACGACGCGATGGTGCGCCCGCCTGGTCGGTCGCCAGCGCGGAGCTCGGATCGCCGGTGTTCGTGAAGCCCGCGAACATGGGGTCGTCGGTCGGCGTCTCGAAGGCGGCGAACGAGCTCGAGTACGAGGCGGCGCTCGATGGCGCGTTCTCGTTCGACTCGAAGGTGCTGCTCGAGCGCTCCGTGACCGGGCGCGAGATCGAGTGCTCGGTGCTCGGAAACGAGGCGCCCGAAGCCTCGCTGCCCGGTGAGGTGGCGCCGCGGCACGACTTCTACTCGTACGAGGCGAAGTACCTCGACGACGTCGGAGCGGATCTCATGGTCCCGGCGGATCTCGACGAGGCCACGGCGCGTAGGGTACGGGAGCTGTCGGTGCGCGTCTTCCAGACCCTATGCTGTGAGGGGATGGCGCGCGTCGATTTCTTTCTCACGACGGTCGCGGACGAAGCGTTCGACGAGGGCGAGCTGGTGGTCAACGAGATCAACACGATTCCCGGGTTCACCCGGATCAGCATGTATCCGAAACTGTGGGAGGCGACGGGCCTGTCGTACCCCGATCTCATCGACCGTCTGATCTCGCTCGCGCTCGAGCGGGCCGGACGCGAAGCGCGTCTCGCGTCGGCGATCGATCTCGAATCGGCCGACGTCGCAGCGGGCGAAGGCGCGTAGACCATGAACCGAGCGGCCTACCAGACCGGCGGCTTCCGCTTTGGCCACGGCTTCCCGATGTCGCCGTGGGTGAAGCGGCTTCTGATCGCGAACCTCGGGATCTGGCTCGCCGTGGGGCTCCTTCGGACCACCGGCGCGCCGGTCGACCGCTTCGTGAACGAGTGGCTCGCCTTCAGCATGCCCGGGTTCTGGCTCGAGCCCTGGACCGCCGTCACGTACATGTTCATGCACGGCGGCTTTGGCCACGTGTTCACGAACATGCTGGTCCTCTTCTTCTTCGGGCCGCCGCTCGAGAACCACTGGGGCAGCAAGTTCTTCATCAAGTACTACGTCGTCACAGGCCTGGGCGGCGCGCTGTTTTCGGTGCTCCTCTATTCGTTCCTGGGACCGACCACCGTCATCGGAGCATCGGGCGCGATCTTCGGTCTGCTGCTCGCCTTCGCCCTCAACTGGCCGGATGCGAAGATCTACCTGTACTTCCTCTTCCCGGTCCCGGCGAAGTGGTTCGTGGGCGTGCTCGGCGTGTTCGCGTTGTTCTCGACCGTGAGCGGCGGAGGCGGCGTCGCCCATTGGGCGCACCTGGGCGGTCTCGTGACCGGGATCGTCTATCTCCGCTTCGGCGAGCGGATCGGGCGGGCGTTCGACAAGGCGTTCTTCAAGGACGCCACGCCCCACGTCAAGGTCGAGCGCGCGCCGCGACGCGAGCCCGCCAAGGGACAGCCCTCGCGTACCAAGCGTCGCCGCGGCGTTGACGGCGACTCACTCGACGAGGTCGACCGGATCCTCGACAAGATCCGCGAGAGCGGCATGGACTCGCTCACGCCCAAAGAGCGCGCCTTCCTCGACGACATGAGCCGGCAGTACAAGCAAAAGAAGACCCACACGCATTAAAGGCTCGCCGGCCGTCTCGTCCGACTCTCAATCCTGAGAGTCGGCTTCTCAGAACTGAGAGTCATCGCTTTCCAGCGGTCACAGCGACGCATCGCCCCGTCGTATGGCGCTTTCTGGGGGGTCGTCCCGTCGCGCGGGCGCTTTCTGGCGGAAAACCCGACTCTCACATCTGAGAATTCGGGCGCTTCGTTCACGTTCCCACAAACCGGAGAAACCCGCGCGGTTGCGGGCGATCTGGCCGCCCGGCACTCCCTGGCACCGCCCTTGTCTTACT
>JAKSCH010000189.1 GCA_022360695.1 Gemmatimonadota bacterium | reverse complement strand
GGAGGCCGGACACGCGATCGCTCGGACGCCAATGATGTACAACGACTTCCTCATCGTCGGCCCGGCCGAGGATCCGGCCGGGGCTCGCGCCGCGTCGAGCCCCATCGAGGCCTTCCGACGGATCGCGGGTGCGGACGCTCGGTTCGTGTCGCGCGGCGACAGCTCGGGCACGCACTTCCGCGAGGTGGATCTGTGGCGCGAAGCGAGCGTCGCGCCCTCGGGCGACTGGTATGTCGAGTCGGGCCAAGGACAGGGCGCGTCGCTCCAGATCGCCGACGAGCGCGACGCGTACACGCTCACCGATCGGGCGACCTTCGTGACGCTCGGGCATCTCTTGGAGCTCGAGATCGTTCACGAGGGTCACGGAGATCTGCTCAATCTCTACTCGGTCATCCAACCGACTGCGGCCCGCCGACGCGCCGAGGCCGAGGACCTGGCGTCGTGGCTGACGTCGAGCGAGGGAAAGGACGTCATCGGCACCTTTCGAGTTCGGTCCGATACGACGGCGCTCTTCCACCCGGCCGTGATCGGCACCCGACTTCCGATCCCGGGCGCGCACACGGTTGTAGAGGACGTGACCGGGGCCCCACATTCCGACCGTGGATCCGATCCTCGAGGCCCTCCGACTCATAACGTCGGGTGATCTGTACGTCTGGAACGTCATCGTTCGCTCGCTGCGGATCAGCGGGTTGGCGTTGGGGTTGGCTGTCCTCATCGGTCTTCCGATCGGGGTCGCGGTCGGTCTGTCGCGGTTTCGGCTTCGAACCCCGCTGGTCGCGCTCATCAACGCGGGGCTCGCGTTTCCGCCGGTCGTCGTCGGGCTCGCGGTCTTTCTCTTGTTGTCGCGCTCGGGGCCGCTCGGCGACCTGTCGCTGCTCTACACGCCGTGGGCGATGGTGGGAGCCCAGGCGGTCATCGCGGGTCCCTACATCGCGGCGGTCAGCCTCGCGGCCGTGGAGGGGATCCCGATGGACATCGCGCTGCAAGCCCGCGCGCTCGGTGCCGGCCGGTGGCAGACCATCCTTCTCCAGCTACGGGAGGTCCGGACCTCGCTCGTAGCCGCGGTCGCGGCGGGGTTCGGAGCGATCATCAGCGAGGTCGGAGCCGTCATGATCGTGGGGGGCAACATCCTCGGGGAAACGCGGGTGATGACCACGGCGATCGTCCTAGAGACCCGGCGAGGCAACTTCGAGATCGCGATCGCGATGGGCGTGGTGCTCATGCTGATCGCGATCTACGTGAACGTCGTGCTTCTCCTGCTCGGGCGACGCTCGATCCGGAGACCGCTCACCGCATGAGTCGGGAGAACGGGGTCGTCATCGGCGGGCACGGGCTGCGACGCTCGCACGGGCCCCGAACGGTGCTCCAGGTCGATGAGATCGAGATTCGGCGCGGGGAGCTGCTGGCGATCTTCGGCCCCAACGGCGCCGGAAAGTCGACCCTCCTCCGCATCCTGGCGATGCTCGAGAAGCCGAGCGCCGGCGCGGTCTCGTTCGAGGGCCGGTCGGGCGCGGCGGCCGAGAAAGCGCTCCGTATCGCCTCCGCCGTGGTGTTTCAGCGGGCGCACTTCTGGCGCGAGAACGTCGAGTACAACGTCGGTCTGGGTCTTCGGTTGCGTGGGCGATCTCGTTCCGAGACGCGGCGTCGGGTGCACCGCGTCTGCGAGCAGCTCGGTATCGAGCCGCTGCTCGGCGTGCAGGTCACGGACATATCCGGTGGCGAGGCTCAACGCGTGGCGCTCGCTCGTGCGCTCGTCCTCGATCCCCAGGTGCTGTTCCTCGACGAGCCGACGTCGAATCTCGACACCGACTCGCGCGCGGAGCTCCGTGGTGACCTCGAGCGCGTCGCGCGCGAGCGGGCGACCAGCATCCTGCTCATCACGCACGATCGAAACGAAGCGTTCCACCTCGCGGACCGGGTAGGCGTGCTCCGCGGCGGACGGCTGATCCAGATCGGAACACCGACGGAGATCTACGAGAATCCGGTGGATGTCTACACGGCTCGCCTCACCGGCGCGGAGTTCATCCTTCAAGGCCGGGTGGTGGATCGCGACGAGCGCACGCTGACCGTCGATGTAGGAGGCGCGTCGGTCCGGGCGCTCGGAGAAGCGCGATTGGACGAGCCGGTCAAGATCGCCTACCGACCGGAGGACCTCGTGCTCGGCCCCCCGGACCAGACCCCCGGAGAGCTGTCCACGCGTAACCTGATCTACGCGACGATCACGGAGCGCCGTGACATGGGCGGGCTGGTGCGTCTACGGATGCAGGGTCCGGCGGAGATGGTGGCGCTCGTGACCCGCGACGCGGCGGACGAGTTGGGCGCGTCCCCGGGTGCCCGCGTATCCGTACGCGCGAAGGCGACCGCGCTGCACGCGTTCCCGACCGTGGAGCGCGCATCTCAACGGTCCGACCGGTCCGCTTCCTCCCGAAGGCCGGAGGCTCGCTCGGTCAGTTCAGTCACGATCGGTCGGAGCTCGGGGTCCGGATCGGACCACAGCTCGGCCAGTCGCTCGTAGAGCTCGATCGCGCGACGCAGATCGACAGCCGGGTCGGCGGTCGCCCGATCGACCCGACGCCCGCGACGTTCGAGTAGCTCGGCGAGACGTCGCAGAGCGTAGGGCGTCGCGTACGAGACGATCGATGGCTCGGTCGGGCTCGGGGCCGCGAGGTACGACTCGTACGCTTCGATGGCCGCGTCCAGATTGCCGAGCGCCTCCTCGGCGACGGCGAGGTCGAAGTCGGCGCAGGCGTCGCATCCGTCGCCACGCGCTCCGAGGACCCGGAGCCGCGCGATCGCGCCCGTCGGCTCGCCCATCGCGAGCGAGAGCAGCGCTTCGGCCCGCTCGAGTGGCGCGTGGGGCCGCTCGATCGTCCGCGCCGCCAGCCACGCGTCGGCGAACGCGCGACCGCGATCCGCCTGACCCGCCCTGGCGTAGAAGTCCGCGAGCGCGAGACCGCCCTCGCCCAGCGCTCGATCGAAGGGCCACCGTTCGAGCACGGAATCGGCACGGGCGAGCGCGCGACGCGCGTCGCCGGTCGCGTAGAGGACCTCGTACGCGGGGCGCAACGCGAACCAATACGCGGCGTCCGTCGATCCGTCGGCCCGTGCTTCGTACGCGATCGCTTCCGCGTGCGCCGCCGCCTCGCCGAGTCGACCTCGTAGCGCGAGATCGGCGCGCTCGACGAGATCGGGGGCCGGCGGGACGAGCGAACGGTCGGCGGTTTCGACCGCCGTGAAATCGAAGCGATACGCCTCCGCGCCCGGCGCGGTCACCGAATCCGGGGGTCCCGCGAGCTCGGTGAGACGCGCAACGAGCCGATCGCGCTCGATGTCACCGTAGCCCCACCACTCGTGGGCGAAGATCGTCCACAACCGGGACGCGGCCGGCAGCCGGGCCACTTCGTCTCGGATCGCGGGCTCTCCTTCGAGCGGGAACCCGCCCCGAACCGCCGGCGCGCCATCGAAGCGGCAGGGCTCGCACGTCTGCTCGTAGAAGAGCGCGGCGTGCTGCGCACCGCTGTGCAGGTAGACCACGTCGCCCGGCGCGAGACTCGCCGACACCTGCTCGAGAACCGGGCGGAGCTCCTCGCGAACCGGCGCCCGACACCACGCGAGCGAGACCCAGGCGGCGGCGAAGACGACCATCGCCGCGCTTGCGACGCCGAGCGCGCCGGGCGCGATCGTCCGCCGATCGCGTCGACCGACCAGCGCTTCCAAACCGTATCCCATCAAAAGCACCGTCGATGGGACGAGGAACAAGATGAGCCGCCCCTCGAACGGATACAGTCGCAGCGCGGACGCGAGCAGCGCGCACGCGATGGGTGTCGCCACGAGCGCGAGCACGCGCCGATCCCGCGCCACCAGTCGCGCGGTGCCCACGGCCGCCAGCGCGAATCCGATCCCGATCGCCACGCCGTGTAGACCGCTGTCTGTCTCGGCGAAATCGATCGTGTTGCGGATCCAACCCGAGGCGGCGTCCACGTACCAGCGCAACGACGTGGCGTCGGTCGGGAGCGGCATGAACCCTTCCGACCAGAACCTCGCCATCACCGGGTTCTGAGAGGCGCCGCGCGCGGTGAGAAAGAACGCGGCGACGAAGCTCGCCCCCCACGAGAGCGCGGCGACGGCGAGCGGGCCGAGCCGAGGGGAGCGCTCGCCGGGCGCGAGCCGGAGATAGAGGAGCACGCCCGGCAGCACGAAGATGACCGGGTGTGAGAACCAAACGGCGACGACACCCACGATCGTCGGCACGAGCCACCGCCGACCCGCTCGGTCGGGCTCCGCGAACGCCAGACCGACCATCAGCAACAGCGCGGCGATCGCGACATCGAACGCGTACTGCTTCACCTCCGAGGCGTAGTAGATGAGCGAGCCGGAGACGGCCGTCAGGCCGACACAGAACAGACGACCCGGGGCCGTCAGAAGACGCTTGGCGACGGTGTCGACGAAGAAGAGCGTGGCGACGCCCGCCACGTACGGCCACAGGCGTAGCGCGAGCTCGTCCACGCCGAGAGCGAGCACCGCGAGCTTCTCCAACCACAGGAACCCCAGCGGCGCCACCTGGTTGAAGTCGAGCGTGCCGACCAGCTCGAGGAAAGACCGTCGCTGGATGTTGAGCGCGATCATGGACTCGTCGAGCCACAACGAGCGGTTCCCGAGCAGCGAGATCGCGCGGGCGACTACGCCGACGCCTATGAGCCAGGGGACGAGGCGACGCACGACGTGCGCGACACCACCGCCGTTCGCGGCACCAGCGCCGCGCCGCCTCCCGACCTCGCCTTCGAACCCCGGCTTCGTCATCCCAGCTCGCGCGTGGACGGCCAGGGCTCGTCGGGATCACTCCCGTGGACCGCTAACTCCCGTAGCCCGAGTCGTCTAGAAAACGGCAACAGCGATCGAACCAGTCTCTCCTCGGGCGGGAACGAGGGCAACCGACCCGTCGAGCAGGTGCACGGGCGCGTATCGAGGGCTAGATTTTGAGAGTTGTGCTCGCTGGAACCTTCGTACGAGGACGATC
>JAKSCH010000509.1 GCA_022360695.1 Gemmatimonadota bacterium | reverse complement strand
GGTCATGATCGGGATCGGCGCGGCGGTCGCCGCCGTCGTGATCGCGATCGACAAAACGCTCGAGACGCGAGGCTCCGACATCCGCATCCCGGTGTTGGCGGTGGCGGTCGGCATCTATCTGCCGCTCGAGCTCGAGGTCCCGATCTTCGTGGGTGGCATGGTCGCGTGGCTGGTCGGACGCGCGATCTCGGGTCGGGGCGGCGGTGAAGCCGCGGTCGAGCGCGCGAGCCAGCGCGGGCTCCTGTTCGCTTCCGGGCTCATCACCGGAGAGGCGCTGGTGGGCATCCTGCTCGCCATCCCGTTCGCGGCCGCCCAGAGCACCGACGTCCTGACGATCGCGCCGGACGGGTTCGAAGACGCGGCGCGCTGGATCGGGCTGGCCGCGGGGATCGCGTTTACGCTTTGGCTATACCGCGTATCGCTTCGCGCGAGCGATTAGGATCGCGCGCGGCGCGCGCCACGCTGCTCCTCCTGCTGCCGTCCATCGCCCTCGGCGCGGGGTGCACGGACGCGAGCACGGGTCTCGACGAAGACACGTACGTCGAGGTCGTGGCGCGTCTCACCTGGTCTCGGATCCGCTTCATGGATACGCCGCGCGACGACTCGCTCCGGGCCGCCGTGCTCCAGGAATTCGGCGTCGGCGGGCAGGAGCTGCTCGATTTCGCCGAGCGTCACGGGGAGGACGTCGAGAAGATGGAGCGGATCTGGGAGGCCGTGCGTCTCCGGATCGAGGTGCTGGATGGAGCCCCGATTCCCGAGAGCGCCGACAGTCTCCGACGACTCGACTCGCTCGACGACGGCGCGCGGGAGCGATGAGCGTCGCGGAACTCCTCGCCCGCTGCGGCCGCGCGGTCCGGGGCGCGGCCCTGCACGCGGGGCGAGCTGGCATCCTGTTCTTCGTCACGGTGAAGGCGCTCGGCCGTCCGCGGGCGTGGCTGTCCGAATCGTTCGTGCAGGCGAAGCGGATCGGGGTCGAGGGCCTCGGGCTGGTCCTGCTCATGGGGGCGCTGTCGGGCGTCGTCATGGCGCAGCAGACGAGCAACCAGCTGTCGCCGGGACTCCCGGTCGAGATCGTGGCGGGGGGCGTCGTGGCCGGGATGCTGACCGAGCTCGGTCCCGTGCTGACCGCCATCGTGCTGGCCGGCCGGATGGGCGCCGGGATCGGCGCCGAGCTCGGCACCATGAAGGTCACGAATCAGATCGACGCGCTGCTCACCCTCGGTCGCGATCCCGTCATCGAGCTCGTCGTCCCGCGCGTCGTCGCCGGGACGATCATCCTGGTGCCGCTCGTGATCATGGCGAACGCCATGGGGATCTTCTCGGGATACGCCATCTCCACGACGCTGCTCGGTCTGACGCCCGAGCAGTACGCCTCGGGCGCGCGCGGCTACTATCACCACGGCGCGTTGATCTACTCGTTGGTGAAAGCCGTCGCGTTCGGGTTTACTATTACGTTTACCGCGAGCTACGTCGGGCTTCGCGCGGGGGGCGGCGCGGCCGGGGTGGGTCGGACCGCCACCGCCGCGGTGGTCGCGATCATCGTGTGGATCATGGTGCTGGACGTCGTGCTCGCGCCCGTATACAAGGCAGTCACGTGATCGAGATCACAGACCTCCACAAGAAGCTCGGGGGACACCCGGTGCTCGCCGGCGTGAACCTGCGGGTCGCCGAGGGCGAGACGCTCGCCATCATGGGCCCCTCCGGGACGGGGAAGAGCGTCCTGCTGAAGCACATCGTCGGGCTCATGGATCCCGACCGAGGCGACGTCATCGTCGACGGGATCTCCGTGCCGAGCGCGGATCGCGAAGGCATCGGCGAGGTGCGGTCGCGGATCGCCTACGTGTTCCAGAATTCCGCGCTCTTCGACTCGCTCACGGTGCGCGGCAACCTGTTCATGGGTCTGCCGCCCGGAGCGTGCGACGGACGCGTTCCCGAGTGCACGGCGATGGCCCGTACCGCGTTGGAGCAGGTGAACCTCTCCGACGACGTGCTCGAGCTGCTCCCCGCGGAGCTCTCCGGTGGCATGCAGCGGCGCGTCGCGATCGCTCGCGCCATCATCGGAAAGCGACGCTACATCCTCTACGACGAGCCCACGACCGGTCTCGATCCCATCAACGCGACCCGAATCAACGAGCTGATCGCCCGCGTGAGCCGAGAGGTAGAGGCGACGAGCATCATCGTGACGCACGACATCGAGTCGGCCTTCTTTCTCGCCGACCGCGTGGTGCTTCTGTCCGGTGGCCTCGTGCAGGCCGAAGGGACGCCCGACGAGCTCCGCGAGACCGACCACCCGGCCGTCCGCGAGTTCCTGGACGCCGCTCCCGTGGCGGGGGTCGCGTGAGAGATCCCGGGCTGAAAGATCGCGGCGCCGAGATCAAGGTCGGGATCTTGGTGCTGGTCGGACTCGTCACGCTGGTCGTCGGTCTCTATTGGATCTCGGATACCCGGATCGGACGCACCACCATGCGCGTGCTCGGCGTCGCGGCCGATGCCGGTCAGATCACGCCCGACTCCAAAGTGTTCCTGAGAGGCGTCGAGGTCGGGAACGTCGACGCGGTCGTGCTCGAGCCGACGCGCGTGGTGCTCCAGCTCACGCTGTACCCCGGCGTAGACATCGCGGCCGACACGCGCGGCGTCATCAAGCCCGCGGGATTCCTGGGCGCCCAGATGATCGATCTCGTCCCCGGCGTCGGGACGCCGTCGCTGACCGAGGGCGACACCATCGCGCTGGGTCGATCCTCGGATCTCATGACGCTCGCGACGACCTTGGGTGACGAGACGGGCGTGTTGCTCGAACGGCTCGAAGCCGTGTTGAGCGAGCGTATGGTCGAGAACCTCGAGGCCAGCTCCGAGTCGTTCACCGGCGCCATGCGCCAGCTCGAGGAGCTGCTGGCGAGCGAGCGCGACGCCATCCACGGACTGCTCGCGAACATGGATCGAGCGTCCGCGCAGCTCGCCGAGCTGACCGCTTCGGACGAGCTCGACCGGTCCCTCGCCAATCTCGATACGCTCTCGACCCGGCTCGCCGCGGCCAGCGAGAACTTCGATCAGACGAGCGAGTCGTTGCGCACGATCACGTCGCGTCTGGCGGACGGCGAGGGGACGCTCGGGAAGATGATGACGGAAGACACGCTCTACGCCGGCCTCACCGAGACGCTCGCGAACCTCCGGGCCGCGAGCGAGGAGATCGCGATGTTGACCAAGGACATCCGCGAGCGACCCGACCGCTACCTGAAAGACATCAAGGTCTCGGTCTTCTAGTGTGGTGCATCAAAAGTCCCTTGACCACCGAGAGTGGTGAGGCGCCCGCTCGCCAAGACGCGAGAACGAAGGC
>JAKSCH010000468.1 GCA_022360695.1 Gemmatimonadota bacterium | reverse complement strand
CTCGAGCTCGTGGTCGACCGGCCGGCCGAACTCGGCGCGGAACCGGTCGATGTCGGCGATCACGTCTTCGTTCACGCGTAGCTCGGCGAACTCGCTCGCGTAGTCGACCGCGCCGGGCGCCTCGAGCACCGTCACGATCCCGAGCGTGTCGACGTGCGGATAGTACTCGCCGCGGAAGTGGTCGATCGCCTGGATCGAGTTCGTGAGCGCGTACGTGCCGGGCTCGCCGAACCGCGCATCGACCACGTATCGCTGCGCGGGTGCGAGCACCACGTTCTCGACCATGGTCTCGCGCTCGAACTTGCTCACGTCGGCGCCCACGAGCTTCATCTCGACGCCGTTCATCACGAGATTGAAGGTCCGCGAGTTGGCGACGTTCGTGAGGTAGAGACGTCGGACCTCGCCGCGCGGAACCGTGGCTTCCCAACGCGGCTCGCCGTTCACCAGCATCCGATTGCCGAACCGACCCATCAGCGTCTGTACCGCGCCCTCGCGCCCGTACGGGAACAGTCCTCCCTCGTCGATCAGAAGATCGTCGAGCATCAGGAAGTCCTCGGCGTTCACCGGGCCCAGGTAATCGGGAGCGGGCGAGTCGACGAGCATGTTCCCGTACAGACCCAGGTCCTGCTGGATGTCCTCCCGGTGGTGCGGGTGGTACCAGTAGAGACCCGCGTCGGGAAAGTACACGCGGTACACGAAGGACTCGCCCGGCTCGATCGGATCCTGCGTGACGCCCGGGACCCCGTCGAATTCGTTCTCGAGCCGAAGCCCGTGCCAATGCACCGCCGTGGGCAGGTCGATGCTGTTCGTGAACAGCACCACGATCTCGGCGCCCTGCGGCACCCGGATCAGCGGACCCGGGTACTGTCCGTTGAAGCCGTACATCGTGAAGGTCCGCGTCCCGATCGTGCGCCGGACGAACCCGGCCTCGAGCCGCAGCGTGTCCCCGTCGGACATCTCGACGATCTCACGGAACACGGCCTCGGGCAGCGTCTCCGGGTCGAGATCCGCGCCCGGCAGAAACGCGGTCACGATCGGTACGGTGCCCATCAGACCGGGCAACATCATCGGCATGGGGCGCGGCTGCGGAGGCATCCGCCACCCGACGCTGTCTCCCATGGCCGGCATCTGGTGGCCGGCGTGCTCCTGCGCCCCGAGGCTCGCGGATCCGAACGCGAGCCCGATGATCAGCAGCGCGACTCGGCCTCGCGCCGCACGCCCAGGGGGTGATCCGGTCGGAAGAGTGGGGGATCGCATCAGAAGGGAGACCGCCCGCGCGGGGCCGCTAGTAATAGTCCTGGCAGCTCACGCCTTCGAACGGCCCGTGGCCCGCCATGGTGTGCAGGCGTCCCGAGGGCGAGAGACCGGTGAGCACGATGGGGCCGGACCATCTCTCGATCTCGGGATCCGTCTCTTCGCTGACGAACGCGAGGAACTGGTTCCACGCCACGGAGCCCTCGACGCGGCTCGTCTCGCCGATGGTCCCGAGCCGTACGAACTCGTCGAGCTGCGGGGTCGCCACCCAACCGACGTAGACGGACCCCCGCCGGCGCGGCAGTCGATCGACCCGGATCGCGACGCGGTAGGTCTGCTGCCCATCGACCGCCACGTGGATGCCGAACGGGGATGCGGGCTGCGTGAGCGTCATCGATCCGCGACCGCCGGGCGCGTTCTGCGTCGGACTCATGGGAACGACTTCGGGCGCTCGCGCCCCCCCGCCGGCGCAGGGTAGTTCCGCGACACGATCGTCGAGCCACGCCCACTCGGCGCTTCCCAGACCCGCGATCGGCGCGGTCGCGGTCTCCGCGACCGACGGCAACCCGACACCGGATGCGACGACGACGATCGCCAGGATCGTGGTTCTCCGCCGCTCGCGGGCGGATCCGATGATTCCATCCATGATCAGAAAGGTCGATTCGGGTCGTCGCGACTGCAAGAACTTCGATCGTGGCAGATCGATCGGGCAGCGCCGACGCCGGGCGGGATGCAGCGCCGCTCGAATGGCAAGGGACTTTTGATGCACCACACTAGCCTTCGGTCGAGGAGTCCGCGTCTACGATGATCTCCCGACCGTTCGGGTATCCGGCTCCACGCGCGGTCGCGTCCCGCCCCTGCGGGTCGGGTCGTCGAGGTCCGAACCCACCTCCGAACATCGGGCCGGGACCCCCCACGACCGTGATCGTGCCCTCCTCGATCCTCCGCCGAAACCCTGCGCGCAGCCGCGCGATCAGCCCCTTCCGAACCGGGGCCAGGAGGAGAAGCAGACCGGCGACGTCCGTTATGACGCCCGGCGTGAGGAGGACGACCCCGGCGACCAGGATCAGCATCGCGTGCGTGAGGCCGTCGGTCGGTAGCCGTCCCCCGGCGATCTCCGACTGGACGTCGAGCCAGGCACGAACGCCCTCGCGTCGCGCCAGCCAAGCGCCGGCGGCCCCGGTGGCCACCACGAGCGCCAACGTCGGGCCGACCCCGAGCCAACCCCCCATTCGGACGAGGATCCACAGCTCGGCGACCGGGAGCAGCGTGAACAGCAAGAACAGCCGTAGAAACATCGGCTAGAACCCCAGGGCCGCTCGCACCTTCGGGTCGATCTTCTCGGGCGTCCAGAACGGCTTCCACACCAACGTCACCGTCGCCTCGCCCACCCCGTCGATGCCTTCGGCCGCGTTCTTCGCGTCGCCCATGATCTGACCACCCGCCGGGCATCCCGGGCTCGTCAGGGTCATCGTGACTTCGACATCCCCTTCGATCTCGTGCACATCGTACACGAGCCCCAGGTCCACGATGTTGATGCCGAGCTCGGGATCCGTGACGCTCTTGAGGGCCTCGCGGACCTGTTGCTCGACAGGGCTCTTCTCCGACCCCGCCTCGCGATCCGACGCGGCGCCCGACGCGTTCGTCGCCGCCTCCCGCGAGGCATCGGTGGTCCTCGCCTCGGGTCCTTCCGTCGCGTCTACATCCGTCCGGTCTCGCTCCATGATCTTCCAACCCACTCTCATGTGTGGTATCCGATTGCATCTACGTCCGCGGCCGGGGCTGCGGTCGCGCCGTCTTCGCGACGGATCTTCAGCCTACCAGCTCGCCGACCTCTGTGTCGGGGTTCTCGAGCTTCTCGAGCAGCTCCCGCACCGTGGGCCGCGCTCGCACGAGCTCGCGGCACTCCTCCATGGCGTCCGTCGCGTTGATCGAGATGGTACCCGACAGACGATCATCCGTTGCGCAGTATACGACGGATCGGCCCGAGTCCAGCTCGCCCGACACGATCGCGCGATCCGCGTCGCCGGTACGTCCGAAGACGTTGATGCCGAGGTCGAAGACATGGGTGAAGAAGTACGAGACGTGGTCGTACGCCTCGCGCGCGCCGGCCATGTTGCGACCGACCAGCTTGCCGTGTGCCTTGGCGTGGTCCCAGTGCTCCGTGCGCGCCAGATCGCCGAATACGGGGTCGGGGTATCGCGCTACGTCCCCGGCCGCGTACACGTGCGCGGCGGTCGTCTCTCCGAAGGCATCGACCACGATCCCATCCTGCACTCCGAGCCCGGCGTCGTCGGCGAGCGCGGCGTTCGGCTCGAGTCCGATGCCCACGACCACGATGTCCGCCGCGATCTCCTCGCCGCTCTCGAGCAAGACGCGCGAGACGCGCCCCGCACCCTCGAGCGCCGACACCCGTGCGCCGAGCATGAAGCGGACACCTCGATCCTCGAAGTAGCGTCGCAAGAAGCCCGAGACGGACGGTGGGAAGACCGCGCTCCAGACGCGCCGCTCGACATCGATGACGAGCGGGTCGAGGTCGAGCTTCCGGAGCGACGCCGCGATCTCCATCCCGATGAAGCCGGCGCCCACCAGCGCGATGCCGTGCGAGCCGGGCGCCGCCTCGCGAAGCGCCTCGGCGTCCGTCGCCGTGCGGAACGTCGTGACGCCGTCCAGCTCGGCCCCCGGAACCGGCAGCCTTCGCGGTGTACCGCCGGTCGCCAACAGGATCCGACGCGCCCGGAACGTCTCCCCGCTCTCGCTTCGGACCGTCCGCCCCGCCGGGTCCAGTCGATCGATGGTCGTCCGCGAGAAGAGCTCCAGGTTCGATTGACCCTCGAACCACCCCGACGGCTTGACGTGGAGCAGCTCACGCGACGCACCCGCCGTCTGGAGGTACTCCTTGGAGAGCGGCGGTCGGTGATACGGCGGATCGCTCTCCTCCGAGAAGACCGCGATCGAGCCCGACGGGTCGAGCTCGCGGATCCCATCGACCGCGTAGGCGGCGCACAGGCCACCACCGACGATCGCGTAGTCGAACTCACGCATCGGCATGTCGCTTCATCTATGCGAAGACACCTCGGAACAGCTCGACCGAAGCATCCAAAGCGCGTTCCAGCTCCGGGGTCGTGCCCGCGAACGGGTGGACCGCCTGGAACGTGTGTCCGGCCCCTTCTACCCGCACGAGCCGCGCAGGGTCGCCGATCGCCCGCGCCAGCGCTTCCGCATCCGAAAACGGAACCGACGCATCTTCGTCTCCGTGGATGATGGCGCACGGAATCCGTAGCATGCCCGCGGCCCCGAGGACGTCGAGCCGACCCTGGTTCGCGGTGAAGTCGTCCATGACGTTTCGCTCGAGCGGCATGTCCTGGCCGGTCCGCGCATTCGGGATCAGGACGGTCTCGCCGGCCTCCCAACGCTCCCGATACGCGTCGTAGTATCGATCCACGGCCGCGATCGAGGCCCACGTGACCAGGGCTTCCACCTGCGCACGAAGCCCCGCCTTGAGTACGCAGGTCGCTCCGCCACGACTGTGGCCGAGCAGTCCGAACCGGCGGGTGCGGGGTACGGCGACGTCACCCAACGCTCCGCTCCCGAGCCCGTCGAGCACGGCCTCGAGATCCCACAGCTCGCGTGAGAAGGTGTTCCGGCCGAACGCGGGCAGGTCGTCGAAGTCGCTCTCCCGGACCCCCGAGCCGTCGAAGTTGAACGATACGACGAGGGCCCCGACGCGCTCGGCCAGTCGCTCGCACGCGTACGGGAAGAACCCCCAGTCCTTGAACCCCTTGAAGCCGTGACAGACCGCGATCGCGACATCTTCGATGGGGTCCGTCGGGATCCACGCGTCGCCGCGGATCTCCGCGCCGGGGACGTGGAACCGAAACGGCCGCCGCTCGACGCTCACGTTCGGGTCTCGCGGACGCCGTCTCGTTCGCTGGAACACCCCGCCGCTCGCGCGATCACTCGCCGTCCTCTCGTCTTCGTTGGGGAACCCAGGACGTGTCGTCGCGGCCGGCGCGGCGGTTCGCGAACCGCGCGAGCGTGAAGAGCAGGTCCGACAGACGATTCAGGTAGGGGACGATCGTCTCGTTCAAGTCCGGCCGATCCGCCGTGAGCCCCACCACCTTACGCTCCGCCCGGCGACAGACGGTCCGAGCCGCGTGGAGCTGCGACGCGACCAGGGAGCCGCCCGGGAGCACGAACGCGTCGAGCGTCGGGAGCTCGGCGTCGAGTCGGTCGATCGTGTCCTCCAGGGCCGTCGTGCGGTCCTCCGCGAGCGTCGGGATCGTGCCCGTTCGGACGGCCCGCTCGGGATCGATCGCCGCCAATCGCGCGCCGATCGTGAACAGATCCTCCTGGACCGCGTGGATCTCGTCCGGGGTCAGGACGCCGGTTCCGTCGCTCGAGGCCTCATCGAACGCGAGCGCGAGACCGAGGGTCGCGTTGAGCTCGTCCACGGTCCCGTACGCCGCGACGCGGGGGTCGTCCTTGTCGACGCGAACCCCTCCGATCAGCGTCGTCTGACCCCCATCGCCACCACGCGTGTAGATCTTCAAGTCGTACCTCGACCACCCGTTTGCACGTGCCTTCCTCGCTGCGCGTCGGCGAACCTTAGAGCTGCCTTCAACCCCCAGCAAGGAAGCGAGGTTCGGTCGCCGAGAGGCCGAGAAAAGCCCGTTCCATCCGGGAAAACAGAGGTTGACAGGTTTCGGCCGTTTTTGTAACCTGGCGTTCGCGCTGCGGGGTGGAGCAGTCTGGTAGCTCGTCGGGCTCATAACCCGAAGGTCGCAGGTTCGAATCCTGCCCCCGCTATTGCGTTCGACGCCTCGTCTCGCTCGGCTGCGGGTCGAGGCGTTTTGCTCTCTACCCGGGAAGGGGTTCCGGGTGGAGGCGCCCATTCCGGGGTAGCTCAGGTTGGTAGAGCACCGCGCTGAAAACGCGGGTGTCGGCGGTTCAAATCCGCCCCCAGCCATCCGGGTAGTCGCCGAGCGCAACGGAACGAGATGCGGCGTTTGGCGAAGGCGAGCCGAGGGGCGTAGCTCAATTGGTAGAGCACCGGTCTCCAAAACCGGCGGTTGGGGGTTCGAGTCCCTCCGCCCCTGTCGCCGTCGGACGAGAGCCGGGACGGTGTCGGCTCGCGTAGCTCAGTGGTAGAGCGCATCCTTGGTAAGGATGAGGTCGCGGGT
>JAKSCH010000317.1 GCA_022360695.1 Gemmatimonadota bacterium | reverse complement strand
GCGGCGCGCAGGTCCAGGTCCAGTTCCACACGGAGGCGGATGTCGCGCAGGTGCGCGACGCGCTCGCCGGCGCGGGGACGACGGGGGTTCAGATCCAGCCGCTTCGGGGCGGGGTGAGCGACGTGGTCGCCGAGTTCCTGATTCGCGTCCCCACGACCGGCGACGTGGCGCAGGAGGCCGTGCGGGACGAGATCCAAGCGGCGTTGCAGGGGTCGTACGGCTCGGACTTCGAGATCGTCCGCACCGATGCGATCAGCGGGAAGGTCGGCGAGGAGTTCCAGTTTCGCGCCGTGCTCGCCGTCGCCATCGCGTTCACGCTCACGCTGATCTACTTGGCGTTCCGGTTCGAGTGGCGGTTCGGGGTGGCGGCCGTCATCGCCGCGATCCATGACATCTTCATCACCTTCGGGTTCCTCGCCGTCGCGAACATCGAGATCAGCCTCGCCACGGTGGCCGCGATCCTCACCATCATCGGCTACTCGCTCAACGACACGATCGTCGTCTTCGATCGCGTGCGCGAGAATCTCAAGAAGAAGCGCAAGGAGTCCTTCGAGACCACGCTCGATCGCTCGATCAACGAGACGCTGCCCCGGACGGTGCTGACCAGTGGCACCACGCTGGTCGCGCTCGGCGCGCTCGCCGTGATCGGCGGCGCCGTGATTCGTCCGTTCGCCACCGTGCTGATCCTCGGCGTGCTCGTCGGGACGTACTCGTCCATCTTCGTCGCCGCGCCCGCGTTGTTCGAGATCCACCAGTGGAGCCGCAAGCGGGCCGCCGCGGCCGCGCACGCGACCGGGTGAGCGTCCCGGTCCTCTTCGATTCGCACCTCCACCTGACGGCGGAGCGCTTCGACGAGGATCGCCAGGCCGTTCTGAGACGGGCGCGCGATGCCGGCGTGCGCGAGATGGTCACGATCGCTTCCACGCCCGAGGACGCCGAAGCCGCGGTGGCCTTGGCGCGCTCCGAACCAGGTCTGTGGGCCACCGCGGGACTCCACCCGCACGAAGCGGGGCGTACGTCGAGGGCCGTCCTCGAGCGGATCGAGACGCTCGCGGCCGAGCCCGAGGTCGTCGCCATCGGCGAGACCGGTCTCGACTACCACTACGACAACGCCCCGCGCGATCTCCAGATCGAGAACTTCCGGGCGCACCTCGAGCTCGCGTCCGAGCTCTCTCTGCCGATCGTGGTCCATTCCCGCTCCGCCGAGAAGGACACGAAGCGGCTCGTCACCGAGTACGGCGGCCGGGTACGCGGGGTGCTCCACTGCTTCGCGAGTGGGGAGGAGCTGCTGGCTGCCGCGTTGGACGTCGGCTGGTTCGTCTCCTTCTCCGGTCTGGTCACGTTCGTGGACGAGCTCGAAGAAGCCGCGCGTCGCGTGCCCGACGAACAGATTCTCATCGAGACCGATGCCCCGTACCTCTCGCCGGCGCCCAAGCGGGGGCGACGCAACGAGCCCGCTCACCTCGCCCATACGAACGAGCGGTTGGCGGACGTGCGTGGACAGGAGCCGAGCGCGACGGCTTCGTTGACGCGCTCGAACGCGCACCGCTTCTACGGTCTGGGCGAGCCCGACCCATGAGCCGGGCGCCCGTCGAGATCCTCCCGGATCACGTCGCGAACCAGATCGCGGCCGGCGAGGTCGTGGAGCGTCCGGCGTCGGTCGTCAAAGAGCTCGTCGAGAACGCGATCGACGCCGACGCGTCGCGCGTGCTCGTCGAGCTCCGTGGAGGGGGCAAGACGCTCATCCGCGTTTCGGACGATGGACACGGCATGTCGCGGGGCGACGCGCTCTTGTCGCTCGACCGCCACGCCACGAGCAAGATCCGGAGCGCGGACGATCTTCGAACCATCCGCTCGTTCGGGTTTCGGGGCGAAGCGCTGCCCTCGATCGCCGCCGTGAGCCGGTTCGAGCTGCATACCGCGACCGCGACCGAGGAGGGCGTCCGCGTGCGGGTCGACTTCGGGAAGATCCGCTCCAACGACGTCGTGCCGCGGCAACCCGGCACGACGGTCACCGTCCGATCGTTGTTCCGGGACCTGCCGGCGCGCGCGAAGTTCCTGCGGACGGCCGCCGCCGAGACCCGCGCCGCCAGCGAAGCGGTCGTCCTCCTGGCGCTGTCCAACCCCGACATCGGGTTTCGGCTCGAGTCCAACGGGCGCCCGCTGCTCGATCTGACGGGGGGGGAGACGTGGTTGGATCGGATCGAAGGGCTGTGGGGAGATCTCGCCGCGACGCTGATCCCGATCGAGGGGCACGATCGGGACGTGCGGATCGCGGGCTTCGTGCAGCGCCCGGATGCGGCGCGACCACGAGGAGGTCGGCGCTACGCGTTCATCAACGGTCGACCGTTCCGGGACGCCGGACTCGTGCGGCTCGTCGATGAGGCGTTTCGAACCACGGTCGTCGAGGGGATGCGACCCTCGATGTTCGTGCGCATCGGCGTGGACCCCGAGCGCGTCGACGTGAACGTGCACCCCGCGAAGTCCGAGGTGCGGTTCCGTGATCGCGCGTCCGTGGAGTCCGCGCTTCACGAAGCGGTGCGGGCCGGCCTGGCCTCGCTCGAGTCGACCCGTCCGATCGGCGCCGCGGCGATCGCGACGCCCCGTGAGGCCCTCGGGACGAGGCCGGAGCGAGATGCCCCCGGGTCGCACGCGGATCGGGGTGCGTCGGCCGGCGGTCGGACCGTCGGGTCATCCCCTTCGTCCGAGCGGACCGCCATGCCGCAGATGGCGCTCTTCGTGTCGGGGCGCGAAGCGGACGAGGCCGACCCGTCGGGTCCGGAGGGGGAGGGCGCTTCGGAAGCCGCGTTCACACAGCCCGAGCTCTGGCAGCTCCACGACCGCTACATCCTCGCGCCGACCCGCGACGGACTTCTCGTGATCGACCAGCATGCGGCGCACGAGCGCGTGTTGTACGAAGAGATCATGGCGCGGTTCGAGCGCGGCGGGGGTACGGCGCAGGCGTTGTTGTTCCCGATCACGCTTCGCTTCTCTCCCGCGGAGGCGGCGGCCGTGGAGGAGCTGTCGGGGCTGCTCACCCGGGTCGGGTTCGAGCTCGAGCCGTTCGGTGATCGCACCTTCATCCTCCGAGCCAGCCCGCAGCCGCACGAGCGCTTCGACGCGGAGCGCTGTCTCCGCGAGATGGTGCAGGAGCTGACCGAGGGGTCGCCCCTCGTGGATTCCGCGCGAAACCAGCACGAGCGGATCGCGAAGAGCATGGCGTGCAAGGGGGCGATCAAGGCGGGGGAGCGGCTGTCTCCCGAGGAGGCGCGCGAGCTGTTCGATCGCCTGTTCGCGACGGAGCTCCCCGGTCACGACGTGCACGGTCGGCCGACCATCGTCCGTCTCACGGTCGACGAGCTGGATCGACGGTTCGGCCGTAGCTGACCCGGACGTGGGCGGCGAAGCGGACGGATCGCGACCGATCGCGATCGTCGGCCCGACGGCGTCGGGCAAGACGTCGCTCGCGATCGAAGTCGCGCGTCGGATCGACGGCGAGATCCTCTCGCTCGACTCGCGCCAGGCGTACGAGGGGTTCGAGATCGGCACGGCGGCGCCCACGTCCGACGAGCGGGGCGCGGCCCCGCACCACGGCGTGGGGTTCCTGGCCCCGGAGGAGCGCTACGGAGCGGGACGCTTCGTCCGCTGCGCGGACGATTGGCTGCGTCAGATCGCACGGGCCGGTCGGGTTCCGATCTTGGCGGGCGGCACCGGGCTGTTCCTTCGGGCGCTGACGCACCCGATGTTCGCGCAGCCCGATCTGGACGAAGACCGACGCGCGGCCCTTGCGACGTGGCTGGCCGCGCAGCCCGCGGAGACGGTGCGACGTTGGGCCCACCGCCTGGACGCGACCGCCGGACCGACCCGAGATCGGCAGCGCGCCGAGCGGACGGTCGAGCTGTCGCTGCTGACCGGCGCTCCGCTCTCGTGGTGGATCGCGAGCGGGGCGCCGTCGCGTCGGCCGCTCGTCGCGACGGTTTTCTCGCTCGAGCTCCCGGCCGAGGTGCTGCGAGCGCGTATTCGCGAGCGGATGGGTCGGATGCTGAGCTCCGGGGCGTGGCAGGAGGAGGTATCCGAGCTCCTGGCTCGCGGGCTCGATGTCGCGCCCGCCTTCGACGCGCTCGGATACCGCGAGGTCGCGCGGCTCGTCGCGGGCGAGCAGAGCCTCGAGGAGACGGAAGAGCGGATCTTTCGCGCCACCTGGCAGTACGCACGTCGCCAGCGGACCTGGTTTCGACACCAGCTCCCGGAGGACGCCGTCTTGCTGGACGGTACCCTCCCGGTCGGACAACTTGCGCGGCGCATCACGGAGGAGTGGCGAGACGGATGAAGATCGGCATCAGCTGTTACCCGACGTACGGTGGCTCCGGCGCCGTCGCGACCGAGCTCGGGCTGGAGTTGGCTCGGCGAGGTCACGAGGTGCACTTCATCTCGTACGCGCTGCCGTTTCGACTGACCCAGTTCATCGACGGCGTGTACTTCCACGAGGTCAAGGTCAACCAGTACCCGTTGTTCGAGTACCCGCCGTACTCGTTGGCGTTGGCCGTGACCATGCACGAGGTGGCGAGGCGCGAGGAGCTCGACCTGCTCCACGTCCATTACGCGATCCCGCACGCGACCGCCGGCTGGATCGCTCGCGACATGCTCCGTGCCGGCGGAGGCGACGTGAAGCTCGTGACCACGCTCCACGGGACCGACATCACGTTGGTGGGGCAGGACCCGTCGTACTGGTCGATCACACGCTTCTCGATCGAGAAGTCGGATGCGCTTACCGCGGTATCGAACTGGCTCCGCGATCAGACGCACCGTGACTTCGAATGCTCGAAGTGCGCCATCGAAGTCATCCCGAATTTCATCGATCCGGAGACGTATGATCGCGATCGCTACGCCGGTCTCCACCGGTTCGGGTGCGATGGCGAGAAAGTGCTCATGCACATCTCGAACTTCCGAAGCGTCAAGCGCATCCCCGACCTCATCCGGATCTTCGCGCGGGTACAGGAGGTCGTGCCTTCGAAGCTCGTGCTCGTCGGCGACGGTCCGCAACGCCAGAAGGCCGAAGATCTCGCCGAGCAGCTCGGGATCGCGGATCGAGTCGTGATGCTCGGGAAGCTCGAGTCGGTGGCCGAGCTGCTCGCGAGCGCCGACTTGTTCCTGCTACCCAGCGAGCAGGAGTCGTTCGGGCTCGTCGCGTTGGAAGCCCAGGCCTCCGGCGTCCCGGTGATCGGCTCGGAGCACACCGGTCTGGCCGAGGTCGTCGAGCACGGCGTGACGGGGAGCCTCCACCCGGTCGGGGACACCGAGGCGATGGCCCGAGCCGCGATCGGACTGCTCTCCGATGCGTCGCGTTGGGAGGCGGTGTCGACCGCGGCTCGCGCGCGCGCCGTGGATCGCTTCGCCGCCGCTCGCGTCGTCGACCGCTACGAAGAGCTCTATCGGTCCGTGCTGGCGAGGGAGCCGGACGATGTCGATCCGACGCCCCGACTCGAGGCCGCGAAGACCGGCGTCGGATGAGCCCCCTCGAGGCGATCCTCCTCGGGGTGATCCAGGGCATCACGGAGTTTCTTCCGGTATCGAGCTCGGGCCACCTCGTGATGGCGCAGGCGCTGATGGGACTCGACCTGCCCGGCGTGCTGTTCGAGATCGACGTCCATCTCGCGACCTTGTGCGCGGTGTGTTGGGTGTATCGCGCCTCGCTCGTTCGGCTCGCGAAGGGGGTCTTCGGAAGAGATCGCGAGAGCCTCGTCTACGTCGGTCTGCTCGCGATCGCGACCGTTCCCGCGGCGCTCGTCGGGGTCGGCCTGGGTGACGTGCTCGAGCCGATCTTCGAACGTCCGATCGCGGCGGCCGCTTTTCTTCTCGTCACCGGGGCCCTCGTGTGGTCGATCCGTCGAACCGCGCGACGCGCCGACCGGGACGCTCCGAACGCGGCGCAAGCGATCGGGATCGGTTGCGCGCAGGCGCTCGCGATCCTGCCCGGGATCTCACGCTCGGGGAGCACGCTCGCCGCGGGAACCGCGTTGGGCGTCGAGCCGACCCGGATGGCGGAGTTCTCGTTTCTGCTCTCGATCCCGGCGATCGCGGGCGCGGCGGCCCTCCAGGTTCCGGATCTCGCCGCCGCCGGGGGCGCGATCGGCACCGTGCCCCTGGTCGTCGGCTTCCTCGCGGCCGCGCTGTCGGGGGTCGTCGCGATCCGTATCTTCCTCGGGATGCTCCAACGGAAGACCTTCCACCGCTTCGCGTACTACTGCTGGGTCGTCGGTCTCGCCTATCTCGGTGCAGCGACGGTCTGGCCCGGGCTGCGGTGAAGGCGCGGGTCGCTACGATCGAGCGGATGACGGTCGAGACGCTGGTCCGGGCCGCCATCGCCGAGGACATCGGGGACGGCGATTGGACGAGCGAGTGGACGATCGACGAGAGGACTCGAGGAGTGGCGGTCGTACGCGCGAAAGCCGCCGGCGTCATCGCGGGGACCGAGCCGGCGGAGCTCAGCTTCGGGACCGTGGACCCCGCGCTCGTCGCGACCTGGAGCCTGCGCGACGGCGACGCCGTGGAGCCCGGAGCCGAGGTCGTACGCATCGAGGGGTCTCTGCGAGGGATGCTCGGCGCGGAACGCGTCGCCCTCAACTTCCTCGGTCGCCTCTCCGGCATCGCGACGCTGGCGGCCCGATTCGCGGCGGAGGTCGCCGGGACGGGCGCTCGGGTCGTCGACACCCGAAAGACGACGCCGGGCTGGCGCTCGCTGGAGAAAGCCGCCGTGCGGGCCGGTGGGTGCGCCAACCACCGCGCGGGTCTGTACGACATGGTCCTGATCAAGGAGAACCACGTCCGCGCGGCGGGCGGCGTGGCGGCGGCGCTGAATCGGGTGGCGGACGCCGCGAAGGCGGCCGGGATCGAGGTCGAAGTCGAGGTCCGCACGCTCGAGGAGCTGGACGAAGCGCTGTCCCACGGTCCGGACCGCGTGCTGTTGGACAACATGTCGCTCGACGAGCTGCGGCGCGCGGTCGAGCTCGCGCGGTCGCGCGGGGACGAGCCGCCGCTTCTCGAGGCATCGGGCAGCGTGCGCCTCGACGACGCTCGTGCGATCGCGGAGACCGGCGTGGATCTCATCTCGGTCGGCGCCCTCACGCACTCCGCGCCTCCACTGGACCTGAGCCTGTTGGTGGTCGACTGATGCCACGACAGACCAAGGGGTGGGGCGGCGTCGGCATCGCCGATCTACGTCGTCGCTGGGGTCGTGAAGAGGTGTTCGCCTTCGGGTCGGTCGGGTCGACCAACGATGTCGCCCGGACGCTGGCCGACGAGGGAGCGGGCGCCGGCACGATCGTGCTCGGTCGCGTGCAGACCGCCGGCCGCGGACGAGGAGGGAACGAGTGGGCCTCCCCGGATGGGGCCGGCGCGTACGTGAGCATGGTGTTCCGGCCTCCCGCGACGGGAGCGCTACCGCTGATGAGCGTGATCGCGGGTGTCGATGTCGCGTTGGCGCTCCGCCGAGTGTTGCCGGGGGTCGAAATCGACGTCAAATGGCCCAACGATCTCATGGCTCGGGATCGCAAGCTGGGCGGCATCCTGGTGGAGGCGAGCGGGGCGGCGGCCGGCCCGTCGGCGGTGGTGGTCGGCGTGGGCGTGAACGTGCGCGCGCGGGGTCTGCCCGCTGGTCTGGACGGTGCGATCGCGTTGGACGAGCTCGTCGATTCGCCCGAGCTCGTCGATGTCGCGGATGGCATCGTACGCGGGCTCGAGCGCCGGCTCCCCGACGCGCCCGACGCGCTCGACGAAGCGGCGCTCGATGAAGTCGATCGGCTCGACTGGCTGCGGAATCGCGCTGTCCGGCACCGGCTCGGAGACGCGGACCCGGTCGCGGGGACGGCCGCGGGCATCGCGCCGGACGGCGCGCTCCTGCTCCGCCCCGACCGGGGGGCGCTGCGTCGCGTGGTCGCGGGCTCGATCGAGGTCCTCGGATGACGCGCAGCTTTACATGGGGTCACTATATGCGAGCGGAGCGCGGATGATCCTCACGATCGACATCGGGAACACCGAGACGGTGCTCGGAGCGTTCGAAGACGCCACGCCCGAGCGAACCTGGCGATTGGCGACCGAGCGGCGCCGAACCGGCGACGAGCTGGCGATGACCGTCCGCGGTCTCGTGAGCGCGTCGGAGCTGCCGCTCCCCGAGCGGGTCGTCATCGCATCCGTGGTGCCGGCGCTCAACCGCGCCTGGACCTCGGCCGGGGCTCTGCTCGGGGCGGAGACGCGCTTCCTGAACGGGGGCTCGCCCGTCCCGATCCGGCTCGAGGTCGATCACCCGCTCGAGGTCGGTGCGGATCGGATCGCGAACACGCTGGCGGCCGCCACGCTGTTCGAGAGAGACACGGTCGTCGTGGACCTGGGGACGGCGACGACCTACGACTGCATCAGCGCCGAGGGCGTCTTCCTCGGCGGCGTCATCGCCCCGGGCCCCACCACGGCTCTCGATCAGCTGACGCGCGCGACCGCGCAGCTCCCGCAGGTCGAGCTCGAGGCGCCCGAGAAGGTGATCGGTACGAACACGCTCGCGTGCGTGCTGAGCGGCGGCTTCTACTCGGTCGTGGACGGAATCGACGGGATCGTCGGACGGATCCTGTCGGAGTGGGGTCGGGATGACCCGTTGGTGGTCGCCACCGGAGGGTTGGCGGAAGTCGTCGGACCGCGTTGCGCGTCCGTCGACAGAATAGAACCGGCCCTCACGATCACGGGGTTGGCGATCGCGGACCGGTATCTATTCGGCGATTAGTCCTTCGTCCCGCAGCAGCGCTCTTTCAACTTCTCGGCGCACTCCGGGTTCACGAGACGCAGGATCAAGTACACGATCCCGACGAAGAACATGATCTTGACCGCGACGAGGACGAGCGGGAGCACGAGCGAGAACACGACGCCCGTGACGGCGAATCCGACGACCCCGACGGTCAGCAGAACAGCCAGTGTGCGAATCATTCGACTCCTCCCTTCCGGGGCCAATATACGCATCCGCCAGCGGATAGGTTTCGCGGTGGCGCCTATGGGGCGGGGGAGAGGCGGGAGGGTCGTTCCGGGGCTCGGGACATCGCCCGCGACGAAGCCGCCATGGCATCGGGATGATCGGGAACGATGTACTCACCCCAAAACGACCGTCCCGCCTCTCCCCCGGACAGCGAGCCCACTCCCCACCTTCCGTCGATTCGGCGCGCGATTGCAGGAGCAGTCACTTGATATGGGGTGGGGTAAACAACTGCGTTCCGGTTGGTTAGCGAGGGAGGGCGGGGGGTCGGCGCGTAGGGTGGGTAGATCGTTCGCGTCGGCCGGATGCCATGTTTGGCGTGGTCGCGCGCGATGTGTCGGACCCCCACGCGCCGACCCCCCGTCCTCCCGCCCCTAACCCCTTGATGCCACCCGGACTACCAGCCATATTACCGCCTGTTAGCACTCTTATAGCGTGAGTGCTAGCTGAAAGGAGGCCCCGCCCGGAGACGGCTCCGCGGCGGACGTTCGGACATCGTTTGGTCAAGGAGACATGGGCAAGATGGCTACTGCCTCGAAGACGAAGCTGGACATCTCCCCGATGGCGGACCGCGTGGTGGTCGAGCCGGCGGAGGAGACCGAAGAGATGCGCGGCGGGCTGTACATCCCCGACACCGCCAAAGAGAAGCCGCAACAGGGGCACATCGTGGCCGTCGGCCCGGGTCGTTTGAACGACGACGGCGAGCGGATCCCGATGGAGGTGAAGGTCGGCGACCGCGTCCTGTACGGGAAGTACGCCGGCACCGAGGTGTCGCTCGAGGGGAACGACTACCTGATCGTCAAAGAGAGCGACGTCCTCGCGGTCCTCTAGACACGCAGACGCGCTGAACGATACGCCCGAGCTCGGGCAGAGGAGAACGCAACGATGGCGAAGGATCTGGAATTCGATACCGCGGCACGGCAGCGCCTGAAGGCGGGCGTCGACAAGCTGGCCAAGGCGGTAAGCGTGACGCTCGGTCCGAAGGGCCGCAACGTCGTGCTCGAGAAGAAGTTCGGTAGCCCGACGATCACCAAGGACGGCGTGACCGTCGCCAAGGAAGTGGAGCTCGAGGATCCGGTCGAGGACCTCGGCGCGAAGATGGTGAAGGAAGTCGCCACGAAGACGTCGGACGCGGCGGGCGACGGCACGACGACGGCGACCGTGCTCGCGCAGGCGATCTTCACCGAGGGTCTGAAGAGCGTGACGGCGGGCGTGAATCCCATGGCGCTCAAGCGTGGGATCGACAAGTCCGTCGACGCGATCGTCGAGAGCCTGCACGAGATCTCGGTCGAGACGTCGGGCAAGAAGGAGATCGCCCAGGTCGCGGCCATCTCGGCGAACAGCGACATGGAGATCGGCGAGCTGATCGCCGAGGCGATGGAGAAGGTCGGGAAAGATGGCGTCATCACGGTCGAAGAGGCCAAGGGCCTCGATACCGAGCTCGAGACGGTCGACGGGATGCAGTTCGATCGCGGCTACCTGTCGCCGTATTTCGTGACCGATCCGGACAAGATGGAAGTGGCGCTCGAGGATCCGATCATCCTGATCCACGACAAGAAGATCTCGGCCATGAAGGACCTGCTTCCGGTCCTCGAGAAGGTCGCCCAGATGGGCAAGCCGCTCCTCATCATCGCCGAGGACATCGAGGGCGAGGCGCTCGCCACGCTCGTCGTCAACAAGCTTCGTGGCACGCTC
>JAKSCH010000203.1 GCA_022360695.1 Gemmatimonadota bacterium | reverse complement strand
CTCGGCGTCGCTCGCCGCCGACTCGCTGGCCACCGGTCGACCGCTCACGTTCGACATCACCGTGCTCATGCAGCGCGCGTCCCTGTCGGATACCCGGGACCCGATCCGGATCGGGCTCCGCGCCGATCCGGACGCGCAGACGTTCGGGTTCTGGGAGTTCGGTTCGGCGGAGTCGCCGGTGGCGCTACGGCCCCGGTTTCGCGTGATCCTGAGCCCGCCACCGACGTTCGGAGTGCCGTGATGACCCGATCATCCACCGCGGTTCGCTTCGTGGCCGCGCTCATCTTCTCCCTCGGCTCGGCCGCGCACGGGTTCGCGCAGTCGCCCGTCACATCGCTCGGTCTCGGATACAAGGTCGAGCCCGTCGACGGTCGATCCGCGGCGTTGGGCGGGACCGGGCTGGGGTTGTTGGGCGGCTCGTTCACGATCCGCAACCCGGCCGATCTCCTGCTCCATACCGAGCCGGCTTTCGGGCTTTCGTTCTCCGGTGAATCGGTGAGCGTCGCGGACGGCGATCGCGCGCTCGACACCGGCAGGCAGCGGTTCACCACGATCCGCGCCTTGGCCCCCTTCTCGGGGTGGGCCGCCTCCGTGGCGTTCGGGGGGGAGTTCGACCAAGACTGGCAGGCCATCTTTCTCGACACGCTGCCCGTGGCCGATGGATCGGTGCCGTTCGAGGAGGCGCGCGAGCACGACGGTGGCATCAGCTCGATCGATTTCTCGTTGGCGCGCCGGATCGGTCCCCTCGCGATCGGGGCTTCGATCCAACGGTTGGGCGGCTCGCTCCGTCAGACCTTCCTGCGGACGTTCGACACGCCGATCGACGACGCTCCGGCGTTGGCGCCGATCGTCGGTGGCCAGGAGCTCGCGTACCAGGCCTGGCAAGCCAAGCTCGGCGCCTCGATCACGATCGGGGATCGGTACGTGCTCAGCGGGTCGATGTCGCTCCCTTCCACCCTGACGGCCACCGTACAGGATTCGACCGCTGCCGAGACCGACTTCGACTATCCCGCTTCGTTCGAGATCGGCGGAAGCGCGCGCCTCACCGATCAGGTCCTCGTGACCGGCGCATACGGGACGGGCGGTTGGTCCGACGTCGGGAGCACCGACGAGTTCACGTCGCACGACGTCAGCTGGTTCGGTGGCGGGCTCGAGTACTCCGGCTTCGACTTCCTCGGCGGCGGCCTCCCCATCCGGATCGGCGGGCGCAGCGCGGATCTCCCGTTCAGCCTCGGCTCCGAGCCGATACGCGAGCGGGCGATCACCGGCGGGTTGGGCTGGATCTTTCAGGATGGACTGGCCGCGCTCGACCTGGCGATCGAGGTGGGCTCACGCGGCGACTTCGAGGTGGACATGCTCGAGGAGACGTACTCCCGCTTCACCCTGTCCTTCACGCTCCGCCAACGGAACTAGTGTGGTGCATCAAAAGTCCCGTGACCACCGAGAGCGGTGAGGCGCCCGCTCGCCAAGACGCGAGAGCGAAGGCGTAGCCATAGCTACGTCGAGATCGAGCAACGCCGGCGAGCGGGATGCAGCGCCGCTCGAATGGCAAGGGACTTTTGATGCACCACACTAGCGGCGCCAGTCGGGATCGCGGTCGTTGGCGACGTGGTTGGTGAGCTGCACCGGTGAGCCTCCGCTCGCGGGAACGGCGAAGATCTCCTCGTTCGCCACCCCATCGGTCAGCCAGCCTTTCGTCACGAGCACCCGGGTTCCGTCGGCGGACCAGCGCGGTGGGCTGTTCTCGGTGGATGTCTCGATCGGCACCGCGTCCCCTCCGATCGGGAACACGGCGATATCGTCGAGCTGGAACATCCCCGAGAAGCGCCAGACGACGACGCGCGTGCCGTCCGGTGACCAGGCCGGTCGACTGCCGAATCGGAAGAATCGCTCGCGACCCGTTCCGTCGGCGTTCACGACGTCGGTCTCGACCTCGAAGCCCACGAACAGCGGGTCGGCGTACCCGAACAAGATGCGCTCCCCGCCCGGCTCCCAGTCGATCCCGTTGACGTTGGGCGTCGACGCCACTTCACGCCGGTTCGTGCCGGTCGCGGTCATGACCCACACGCGGCCGGCGTCGTAGAACGCGATGCTCGCGCCCGAGCTCGACCAGGCGGGATACGTCCCGGGTCCCAATGACGTCACGCCGGTCCCGTTCGCGTTCATCACGTAAATCGCGGTCCCACCGACCCCCCGATCGCTCGCGAAGGCGATCCGATTCCCGTTCGGGGACCAACGCGGCGTGAAGTCCGAACCGGGCGTGTCGGTGATCTGTAGCACCTGGCTGCCATCGGGCCGCATGAGGTAGAGATCGAGATCGCCATCGCGATCCGATGCGAACACGATCGACCGGGGCTCGTCTGCGTCGCCGTCGCTCTCGCCCGGACCCGTCGTCTCACCGCACGCCCCGATGACCGTCGCGCAGGCGAGCGCGCGGAGGCCGTCACCGACGACGCGGCGGGGTGTAGCGGACGTTCGCGATGGGCGCTGAAGCATGTGCGAAACGTAGACGCCCGGCGTCCGCTTGTAACGTCCCTCGCTGTGGAAAACCTCCGACGAGGGGCCGTTCCTCGTTATTGAACGCGTTCAATAACGAACCCTGGGGGCCGTGGGTGGCGGAATGCAGCCCGTTCCTCCTCTCCATTCGCGTAACTTCTCAGCTCATCGCGCATTGGCACGCCACGCCTGGCCGCGACGGACGCTCGGCACCATATTTGAACAAATTCAATAACGTGAAATCGTGCAGGACGCGACCGACGCTCGACCGGGAGAGCCCAGCTCGGACCGGAGCCGGCCCCGCGCCTGGGCGGATCGGAACTCGGACACGGGTAGATCGACGGACGCCACGCCGTTTTGGCGGCGAGGAGCGGAGCACATGGAGAGGGAAGGGACCGCCCCGACCATGCCCGAGCTGACGGACAAGGGCCTCCGCACGCGGGCCCGGATCGTCGAGGCCGCGGTCGGTCTCGTCACCGAGGTCGGGTACGAGCGCGCCTCGATGCGCGCCATCGCCGAGCGGGCGGGCGTCTCGGTCGGGAACGCCTACTACTACTTCCCGTCGAAGGCGCACCTCGTACGGGCCTTCTACGACCGGACCGGTCGCGAGCTCGCGGCGGCCGCGGCCCCGATCCTGGCGCGGGAACGGACGCTCGAGGCCCGGCTGCGCGGGGTGCTCTGGAGCTGGTTCAAGCTCATAGATCGCTATCACGGGACCGCCACGGCGCTGTTCGCGGCGGCCGCCGACCCGAAGAGCCCGCTCAATCCCTTCGGCCGCGAGTCCACGCCGGCCCGCGAGGAGGCGATCGCGCTGTATCGGGAGGTCGTCGAGGGGGGCAGCAGTCACATCCCGGACGACCTGCGCGCCGATCTTCCGGTCCTCCTGTGGACGGCGCACATGGGCGTGACGCTGTTCTGGATCCACGACCCGTCGCCGGGGAGGGCGCGCACGGCTGCGCTGATCGATCGCGCGCCGAGCCTACTGGTCCGCGTGATCGCCCTGTCCCGCATCCCCGGGATGGGTGACCTCCGTCGCCAGGTCCAGGACTTGATCGCCGGGATGACGGCTCCGGTGGAAGGAGCGGCGCATGCGTTCATCGAATAGACGCCGGGGATAAACCGGGAGCCCATTCCGCGCTGGCCACGGGAAGCCTTGTGTGATGAGCGCTTTACGCATGCGCTTTGCGGCAGACGCCCGGTTGGACGGAACGGTGGATCCGCGGGTCGTGCGTGGGTCACGCGGCCGAGAACACCCCCAGGACATCGGTCAGGAGCCACCACGTGCCGACCAGCAGGATGACGGTCGGCACGACGTAGCGGATCCACCGGTAGAGCCAGATCGGCGGTGGGTCCGCGCTGTCGCTCAGCTCCTTGAGGACCGCCGCGCGATCCACCGACCAGCCCACGGCGACGGCGGACATCAACGCTCCGACCGTCTGGAACCCGGACCCGAACGTCAGGTCCCACGGGCCGAACACCCTCATGTTCGTCATCGGTGGGAGCGCGAAGAGGAACACGATGCCCGCCGTGAGCCAGATCGCGCGCCGCCGGGGCACCCGCGTGTTGTCGGTCAGACCCGCTACGAGCACTTCGAGCGCGGCCACATCGGACAAGTACGCGGCGGCGAACAACGCGAGGAAGAACGCCGCGCCGAAGGCCGCGCCGGCGGGGATCCGTCCGAACACCTCGGGGAGCGTCGCGAACAGCAGCCCCGGTCCGCTCGCCGGCTCGAGTCCGAACGCGAACACGGCGGGGAAGATGACGAGACCGGCGAGCAGACCGGCCGTCACGTCGCCGGTCGCCGTGAGCGCCGCGTTCCGACGGAGCGGTTCGTCCGCGTTCAGATACGAGCCGTAGACGACCATGAACGTCCCACCGAGCGACAAGCTGAAGATCGCCTGGCCCAAGGCGGCCAGCACGACGCTCCCCGTGAGGGCGCCGGGCTCGAACTTCCCCAAGTACCAACTCAGTCCGCTCGCCGCGCCGGGTAGCGTGAGCGAACGCGCGATGAGGACGAGGAGCCCGATCAGGAGGACGGGGACGATGATCCGGCTCGCCCGCTCGATGCCGGCGCGCAGACCTCTTCGGAGCACGAGCGCGCAGGCGAAGAGCACGAGCCCCGTACACATGCACTGGAGGAGGAAGGAACGACCGGAGAATCCGTCGTCGGGCGGCAGGATCATCGAGGGATCGAACCCGAGCCCGACGAAGCCCGCGAGCGCGGACGCGGCGTGGAACAGCACCCACCCGAGCGCATTCGAATAGTAGCCCGTCGCGGCGGTCACGCCGATGAAGAAGACCCACCCCAGCGCCCGACCGGCCGGGAAACCGGCGGTCTCGAACGCGCCCACCGGCCCGCGACGGGTGTGACGCCCGAGCGTCCACTCCGCCATGAGCGCGGGCACGCCGACGAGCGCGACCGCGAGCGCGTAGAACGCCACGAACGGTGCGCCGCCGAACTGACCCACCATGTAGGGGAAGCGCCAGACGTTCCCGAGTCCGACGGCGACGCCGATCATCGTGGCCAACAGACCGAACCGCGTCGCGAACGTCTCGCGCCCCCTCATGACGGCTCGACTACGGTCGACCGATCGCGAACACCTCGGCGAGCGCGTCGAGCGCCGTGTCGATCTCGTCGAGGGTATTGAAGAAGTGCGGGGCGAGCCGGATCACCGGTCCGCGCGCCGAGGCGAGCACGCCACGCTCGCGAAGCGCCACCTCGATCAGGTGCGAGTCGGCCGGACACACGAACGCGGTGGAGGGCGTCTTCCGGTCGACGTCCGTCGTCCCGTGGATCTCGAATCCGCGGGCTCGGCCCCCATCGATCAGCCGCTGCTGGAGGATCCGGGTCCAACGCTCGATCGCGGCGGGACCCACCGCTTCGATGACCTCGATCCCTGCCCGCGCCACGAACGCGCTCAGGATGGGCGGCGTCCCCGTCTCGAACCGGTTCGCCGTCCCGGACCAGTCGAGCCGCTTCGCGTCGAACGCATACGGGTTCGCTCGACCGAACCAGCCCGTCAGGGCCGGCTCGAGCGTTTCGATGAGCTCGGCGCGCACGTAGAGAAACGCGATCCCCGGTAAGCCGAGCAAGTACTTGAGCGCCCCTCCGGCGAGCATGTCGACCTCGAGCTCACGTACGTCGATCGGGCACGTGCCGAGCGTCTGGTAGGCATCGACGTAGAGCCAGGCGCCGGCGTCGTGCGCGGTCGCGGCGATCGACGCGAGATCCTGCTTGAACCCGTTCTGGTAGTACGCGTGCGTCGCGGAGACCACGCGGGTTCGCTCGTCCACCGCTCCGTAGCGGGCCGGATCGATCCGATCGTCCTCGATGGGCACCCAATCGACGCCGATGCCGTACTTCTCGTGGGCGCGCCACACGTGTCCCACGGTCGGGAACTCGGCTTCGCTCGCCAGGATCCGATTCCGCGAGGAGCGCGGATCGATGGTGCTGGCGATCGACGCGGTCGCCGCGGACACCGAGGTGGTGACCGCGACTTCCTCGGTCGACGCGCCGATCAAGCGCGCGAACGCGCGCTTCGCGGCCTCCACCTCCTCGAGCCAGCCGTCCCAGTCCATCCCGTCGCGGTCCCACGAATCCAGGAACGACGCGGCGGCGGCGCTCGTCTGCGTCATACGGGGCGAATGCGAGCAGTTGTTGAGCGCGATGAACCGTTCGGTGAGCGGGATCTCGCGTCGCCACGCGTTCAGATCGAATTCCGGCGACCCCTTCGGGTCCGTTGGTTCGGGCATGACCCGAATGTGAGTATCGCGCGAGCGTTACGAAACGCGTGGCGGACTCGTACGTTCCCCGCCGATCCGACGGAAGGGAGAGATCGACATGTGCCACGCCAAACCCGCGTCCACCCGGAGCTCGACCCCCCGTTGAAGGCGTCGTGGTTCCAGCGCTATCTGCTGCCGGGGATCATCTTCCAGTCCGCCGTCATCGCCGGGGGGTACGGGACGGGGCGCGAGATCGTCGAGTTCTTCCTCTCGCTGGGACCGGTCGCGGGGCTCGCCTCCATGGCCGTCTCGACCTTCGTGTGGTCGGTCGTCGCCGCCGCCAGCTTCGAGTTCGCGCGCCGCTTCAAGGCGTTCGAGTACCGTCGGTTCTTTCAGACCCTGCTGGGCCGCGCCTGGCCCTTGTTCGAGATCACGTATGTGTTGTTGTTGATGCTCGTGCTCGCGGTGATCGGCGCGGCAGCGGGAGCGATCGCCGTCGAGACGTTCGGTCTCCCCTACGCGTCGGGCGTGGCGGTCGCGCTCGGTGCGGTCGGTGCCCTCCTCTTCTACGGCTCGAGCGCCATCGAGCGGGCGTTCGCGGGCTGGTCCTTCGCGCTCTATGCCGTCTACGCGATCCTCCTCATCTGGTCGCTCGCGCGGTTCGGGCCCGATGTCGGAAGTGCGCTCGCCTCCGCCGAGCTCGAGGGGGGCTGGTTCCTCAACGGCATCCGCTACGCGGGGTACAATCTCTCCGCGGCGGCGGTCGCGCTGTTCGCCGTCCGGCACATCCGGACGCGTCGCGAAGCCGTCACGGCCGGGTTGTTGGCAGGCCCGCTGGGGATGCTGCCGGCGCTGCTCTTCTACTTCGCTATGGTCGCGCACTACCCGCAGATCACGTCCGAGACCGTGCCGGCGAACTACATGCTCGAGGCGATCGGCTCTCGGACGTTTCAGATCGTCTTTCAGATCGTCCTGTTCGGGACGCTGATCGAGACGGGCACGGGGCTGATCCACGCGGTCAACGAGCGCGTCGCCGCGACGTTCCGCGATCGCGGGCGGTCGCTCGCCTCGTGGATCCGGCCCGCCGTCGGGCTCGGGTTCCTGGGCATCGCGCTTCTTCTGACGCCCCTGGGTCTCGTCGACCTGATCGCGGCGGGGTACGGCACGATCACGTGGGGCTTCGTAGTCTTCTACATCGTGCCGGTGCTGACGATCGGGCTCTGGAGACTCCGCGGATCCGGCGAGTCGACCTAGCCGATCGACGGATCGGGCGACCGCGGCCTCGGGCGGGGGGACGTGCCGATACGGCGGCTCGAAAAGTGAAAACGGATGCGATCGGGACGACTATTGGTGACAGCACTGGGGGGTGCGCAGCCGGTCGCCGACCCGACCTCATCCGTTTTCGCCCTGCATACGATAGATGCCGCGAGGACCCGATTTCGTAACATCGCGTTTTGTAACGACCGGCCTCTCCCCGGTCCGAATCGACGCTCGTCTCGGTGGGGCGGGCATGCGAAGGAAGGGCGCGCATGAGCCAGATCGCCATTCTCCTGGGTCTCGTCCTGGGGCTCGCGCTCGGCGTAACGGCGTCCGCGACCGGCTCGCCCGCGCTCCTGGCGATCGCCGAGGCGGTCGCGCCGCTGGGCGACGTATTCATGCGAGCGATCCAGATGGTGGTGATTCCGCTCGTCGGCGTGACGGTCTTCGTGGGGGTCGCGAAGATCGGCGACCCTCGAAAGCTGGGTCGGCTGGGTGGCATGTCGGTCGGCTTCTTCTGGCTCACGACGCTCCCGGCCATCCTCATCGGGATGGGCGTGATGCGCGTGGCGCTCCGTTTCGCGCGCCCGGTCGCGGCGCCCGCTACGACGGAGGAGGTCGCGACGGAGCTGCCCGGCATCGTCGACTTCCTGGTCAACCTGATCCCGAGAAACCCGTTCGAAGCGGCGGCGAACGGGGCGCTCCTCCCGATCATCGTGTTCACCGTTTTGATCGCCGCGGCGACCACGGCCCTACCCGAGGAGAGACGCGCCCCGCTGTTGACGCTCGCCGAGTCGGCGAGCGACGTGTTGATCAAGCTCGTGCATTGGGTGCTGTGGGTGGCCCCGATCGGCGTGTTCGGTCTCGCGGCGCCCGTGGCCGCTCGAACCGGGATCGGGATGCTTCAGAATCTGGGGATCTTCATCATCGCGGTGGCGGTGGGGCTCTTCCTCTTCATGGGAGCGGTGCTCCTCCCCGTCGTCCGCTTCGTCGGGAAGATGCCGATCGGTCCGTTCGTTCGAGGCACCCTGGGCTCGTACACGATGGGCTTCAGCACCACGAGCTCGACGGCCTCGCTGCCGATGATGTTCGACGAGGCGGACAAGCTCGAGGTGTCGAAGGACACGTCGACGCTGGTCCTGCCGCTCGCCGCGTCGATCAATCGGCCGGGGAGCGCCCTCTTCCAGGGAGCGGCCGTGATCTTCCTGGCGTCGATCTACGAGGTGTCGATCGCCCCGGGGGCGCTCATAGGTGCGGTGGTCGCGACGTTTCTCGCCGCCATGACGGTGGCCCCGGTCCCGAGCGCGAGCATCGTGACGATGGCTCCGGCGTTGAACACGGTCGGCGTCCCGCTCGCGTCGCTCGGGATCATGCTGGGCATCGATCGCGTCCCGGACATGTTTCGATCCGCGACCAACGTCGTGGGTCACGTGGCGGCAGCCACCACGGTGGACGGGATGACGCGGGATCGCGATGCTTCCTAATGTCGGCCCGATCCGGAGCCGGCGGGATCGTTCATGCCGGCGATCTCGAACCCGCGCCGCCGGAGCTCGCACGCTTCGCAGCGCCCGCAGGCGGTGCCCTCGGGGGTGGGGTCGTAGCAGCTCGAGGTGAGCCCGTAGTCGACCCCGAGCTCCCGACCCCGCCGGATGATCTCGGCTTTGGTGAGCTCGAGGAGTGGTGCGTGCACCCGGACGGGCGTCCCTTCGACCGCGGCACGCGTAGCCACGGCCCCCAGCCGCTCGAACGCTTCGATGAACGCGGGCCGACAGTCGGGATAGCCCGAGAAGTCGACCGCGTTCACACCGATGAAGATGTGTCCGGCGTCGAGGACCTCCGCCCACGCGAGCGCGAGCGACAAGAGGATGGTGTTTCGGGCCGGGACGTACGTGATGGGGATGTCGTCGGAGCTCTCGACCCGGGCCTCGGGCACCGCGATATCTTCGGTCAGCGCGGAGCCCCCGATCGCTCGCAAATCGACATCGATCTCGAGGTGCCTCGCGACCCCCGTCGTGTGCGCTACGGCTCGCGCGGCGTGGAGCTCCGCGTCGTGACGCTGACCGTATCGGACCGTCAACGCGTAGGTCTCGTACCCCTCCGCGTTCGCGATCGCCAGGACCGTGGCGGAATCGAGTCCGCCGCTGAGCAGTACCACGGCGCGCTCACGCCGCGACGCGTGCGTCGTCGTAGGTTCAGCGTGCATCCCGGAAGCTATGGATCGAGAAGAAGGCAGACGATGACGCAGTTGCCCGAGAGCGGTCCGCTACCGCGACCGAAGAGCCCCCAGGAGGCGCGCGAGACGCTACGCGCGGAGGCGCTACCCGCGCCGGACACGCAGCGCGTCGTTCTTCACGCGCTCGAGTTCACGTCGATCTGTCCACGTACCGAGCAACCCGACTTCGGTACCGTGACGATCGACTACCGGCCGAGAGAGCTGATCGTCGAGTCGAAGGCCCTCAAGTACTACTTGTGGTCGTTCCGCGATGTCGGTGAGTTCTGCGAGAGCCTCGCGGCCCGGATCGCGAACGACGTGATGTACGCGATCGAGCCGCACTGGCTACGCGTGGACGTCGAGCAGAGCGCCCGAGGCGGCATCGAGATCGTCGCCACGGCCGAGCGAGGCGAGCAAAGACGCCAAAGACGCGATCGCTAGTCCGGCCGCGAGCCCGCGGCGCTCAGGAGCGGAGCGGAACGAGGCCGTGTGACACGCAGTCGGTCGCCGCCACGCGACCGTCGTCGTACCGGATCTCGATCCGGCCGAGACCCATCTCCGCGTCGCAATCGATCGAGATCACCGTGGCCGGACGCCCCCAGTCGGTTCGGACGCGCTGTCCGACGCGGAACGGCATCGAGCCGCCGGTCGCGGGAGCGTCCGACTCGGTGGTCATCGTCTCTTCCGGACCCGTCGCGAACGACGCGTCCGCGTGGAGGTCCGCGGCCGCCGCCGCGATCTCGTGCTCATCGGTGGCGTTTCGGGGCTTGGGACCGAACAAGATCTCGGAGGACAGCTCCTCCGGCGGCACCGGGCGGTCGGTCAACGCGGGTTCGACCTCGGCGAGGATGTCTTCGAGCTCCGGCGAGATGCGACGTTCCGCCTCGGCGCTCTCGCGAGCGATCGGGCCGGGAGCTCGACTCGGAGGGGCGACCCGCGTCACCTCGCCCGACTCGACGCGGTATGCCGCTCCGTTCTCGTCGAACACGCCGGCGTCGAGAAGCTCCGCCAATCGAGCGAGCTTGCGTAGGAATCGACCGTGGGGGCTTCGCGTGAAAAGATTTCCGTCCGCCCAGTCGATCCACGTCGGAACATCCGCGGCTCCTCCCGACCAGACGGCATAGCTCGGATACGCTTCGTCGGGAGCGTGGAGCTCCGGATCGTCCCGGATGATGTCGCGCCAAGCTTCTTGCGGGATGGGGGTTTGCGCCCCGTGTGCGGGGTGCGCGGCGCGCGTGATGTATACGTCCCTGCCCATCGTCCTCCTCCTCGCCTCCGCCACCCGACTACGTCTCTCGACGAGGGTTTGGGACACGTGAGCGCGCAAGGCCCAGGCCGACTCCGGGCCGTTGGAGGACCCGCTGGAACGGCCGGGTGTCAACGCCTGCGGATCGCTCGTCCGGGTCGCGCCCGCGTAGGACCGCCGCCGCGCCATACTTCGATGCCCGCGACCCATACGCTCCCCACGCCGACCGGGAGCCGGTCGCCATCGTCGAAGGTCGACCGGTCCGCGATCCGCTCCGGATCGAACACGACGAGGTCGGCGATGGCACCGACCCTCAACTCGCCCCGGTCAGACAGCCCGAGCCGTCGGGCCGGCATCGATGTGCTGCGGGCGACGGCGCGCTCGATCGTGATGAGCCCTCGTTCTCGTGCATAGTGACCCAATAGGCGCGGGAAAGTGCCCGCACCACGCGGGTGGGCTCCGCCGATCCCGCCGTCGCTCGACGTCATCACGAACGGCGAGACCATGAACGCGTCGATGTCGGCGTCGTTCATCGTGTGTCCGATCAAGTCGGAACCGCCACGTTCCATGATCCACATGTAGGCATCGACTTCGGATACGCCGCGTGCCGCGGCGATCTCGTCGAGCCGCAACCCGTTGAGCGATGGCTCGGCGTCGAAGTTCACGATCTGGAGCCGCGATCCGCCTCCGGCGGCCGCGATCCCGGCGGCGACGGAGTCGGCGTCCTCGAACATCCGCGAGCGCGCCACGATCGTGAGGCTGGATTGCCACGCGGAGTACGGGTACTGGTCGGCGAGCACGTCGATCCCCGCTTCGTTCGCCGACGCGATCTTGGCCAGGACGTCGGCGGCCTTCCCCCATACCGACGCGTTCCCGGCCTTGATGTGCGAGATCTGCACGGGAAGCTCCGCCTCACGTCCGATACGGATCGCTTCGTCCACCGCGTCGAGGAGGCGCTCTTCCTCATCGCGCATGTGCGACATGTAGAACCCGCCGTGCGCGGCGGCGACCCGGGCGAGCGCGATGAGCTCCCCCGTGGAGGCGTAGAGCCCCGGGTTGTACTCGAGCCCGCTGGAAAGCCCGAACGCCCCCGCGCGCATCCCGGTTTCGACCCGGGTCGTCATCGCGGCGATCTCGGCGTCGGTCGCGACCCGACGGAAGTCGTCCCCCATGACGGCGGCGCGAACCGTCCCGTGGCCGACCAAGGTGCCCACGTTGAGCGCGGGACGTAACGAATCGATGCGATCCAGGTAATCGTCGACGGGCCAGGGCGACCCGCCGTCGGCGCCGACGACGAGCGTGGTGATGCCTTGCGCGACCTGCGTGGTCGCCAGCGGATCTTCGAACAACCCGCGCGCCGAGTGGTTGTGGATGTCCACGAAGCCCGGCGCGAGGACGAGACCGCCGAGGTCGCGCCGGTCGACCGATGATGGCACGTCGATCGAGTCGAGCTCCCCGATCGCGGCGATACGACCGTCTTCGATCAAGAGCGCGCCTGGGAACGCGTCACGACCGGTCCCGTCGATGATCGTGGCGTTCACGAACAGCGTCGGACGCGGCGTCTCGGACGCCTGGCCGACGAGGGCGGGCGCTGAGACCAGGATGAGAACCGTCGGCAGCGCGCCCGTTCTGGACGGACCGAGGACACGAATGCGGCGCGAACCGGTTCTGGAGCATCTTCTCATGTCGGCGAACCTAGTGTGCTGAGTCGAACGTGCGCGCTTACCTTCGCGCGGCGTGAACACGACCTCCGATCCTCGTGTATACGCCTCGGCACGGATTTGGTCTCAAGGAGATCTCGATGGTCAAGAACATCGTTCATATGCGGAAGCGCGGTCTCGGCGTTCGTCTGGCTCCGGTCGCCCTCGCGGTAGCGTTTTGGCCCGCGAGTGGCGTGGCGCAGGAGGATTCGCCGCTCAAGATCGGCGTGATCAACATCGACGCGATCGCGAGCCGATCGCCGGCGGGTCAACAGCTCCGTGAGGAAACTCTCGCGTTCCAGCAGGAGGTCGCGGCCGAGCTCCAGATTCGGCAGGAGGCCGCCCGTGAAATCGAGCGGCGGGTCGCCGAGGCGAGCGACACGATCTCGGTCGAAGTCCGCCGGGCCCTGGAGCGGGAATACCAGGACGCGCTGACGGCGTTCCAACGGTTCCGACAAGACAAGCAGGAAGAAGCGGCGGCGCTGGACGCGGAGGGGCGCGCCCGAATCCAAGAGGAGCTCGGTCCCGTGATCGAGGCGGTTCAAGCGGAGCTCGGGTACGACCTGGTGCTCGATGCGAGAAGCGCGATCGTCGTGATCTACAGCGAGCGCATGGATATCACCCAGCTCGTCCTCGATCGACTCGAGACCATCGGACCCGCGAACCCTTAGCTGCGGACGACCCTCCTAGTGTGGTGCATCAAACGTCCCTTGCCATTCG
>JAKSCH010000492.1 GCA_022360695.1 Gemmatimonadota bacterium | reverse complement strand
GTCGTTGCTCGATCTCGACGTAGCTATGGCTACGCCTTCGCTCTCGCGTCTTGGCGAGCGGGCGCCTCACCACTCTCGGTGGTCGCGGGACCTTTAAAGCACCACACTAGAAGCTGATTCCGAGTCGAACCGTGAAGGTGTCCAGCCGAGGCTCCCCCTGGCCGCGGAGCACCGAGGCACCGATCGGGATCGCGGGCCGCATGAGCGGCTCGATGCCGCGGCCGTACCGAATCTCCGGCCACAGCTTGAACCCCAGATCGAGCTCCAGGCCGGCTCCCACCTCGAGACGGATGGGGCGATCGTTCAGGAGATCGTTCACGCTCGTGACCGACGTGGACGGGAACGAGAATACGGGACCCGCCAGGAAATACGGTCTGAGGAGGGGCACCGGGAACCGTAGACGTACGTCGAGCGGGATCTCCACCAACTCGACATCGAACTGCGTCGTGGACTCACCGGCGGTCGCGACCAGATCCGGTACGCGGTGGTAGATGACCGCCGGCCGGATGCCGATCGGGCCGACATTCACGTTGAAGAAGATCCCGATGTGGAATCCATCGGTCCGATCCGTGAAATCGAACCCGTTCTCGGGGAGGAACTCTTCGATCGTGTCGCGGTTGTATCCGCCCACGACGCCGATCTGGGCGCCCGCGACGCTCGGCGACGCGAGGAGGAAGATCGCGACCGCGACGAGTACCGGGACGCGTCGCCGTGTGTCAGTCTTCATCCACCCCACCACCCCCCTCGTTTCGTGCAGCGGTGCCGGCCGCCGCTCGTCACGATCCGTGACCGCAACGCGAGCGGAAGCTATGCGCCCCACGGGGTTTGCGCACCAAACGGTCCCCCTTCGGCGGGTCGAGACGCGCGACCGAGACATCACGATCTGTGCCCGCGATCAAGGCGCCGCTATCATCCTGGAGACTCTCGCAACGGAGGATGCGTTACATGGCTGGAAAGAGGTTCGGAGGGTTCGCCGTCGGTTTCGTGATCGCTACGTCGACGCTTCTCATGGCATGCGCCGAGCCGGGTACGGACTCGGCGGGGGAGCCAACGGAGGGTAATGCGCTGCGCGCCATGCCTGAAGGCGTCGCGTCCCTCGTCCTCCGCAACGGGAAGGTCGCCACGCTCGACGACGCGATGCCGGAGGCTTCCGGGTTGGCCGCACGCGAAGGCCGAATCGTGGCGGTGGGCACCGACGAAGAGGTCGCGGAGTGGATCGGCGAAGGGACCGAGGTCATCGACCTGGGTGGACGGCTGGCCATCCCCGGGTTCATCGAGGGCCACGGGCACTTCATGGGTCTCGGCAACGCCAGGATGATCCTCGACCTCACGACGGCGAGCACGTGGCAGGAGATCGTCGACATGGTCGGCGCCGCGGCCGCGGAGGCGGAGCCCGGCGCGTGGATCGCGGGACGCGGGTGGCACCAGGAGAAATGGACGGTCGCGCCGGACATCCTCGTCGATGGCGTTCCGGTCCACGACGACCTGAGCGCCGTCAGCCCCGAGAACCCCGTGGTCCTCACGCACGCCAGCGGCCACGCGACGTTCGCGAACGCCCGCGCGCTCGAGCTCGCGGGCATCACGTCGGAGACGCCGGACCCGCTCGGCGGAACGATCGTGCACGACGGGTCGGGCGAGCCGACCGGGCTCCTTCGCGAGACGTCGCAGCGACTCGTGCGGGCCGCGATGTCCGAGTGGGAATCCCAACGGAGCGAGGCGGAGGTCGATGCCCGGCTGCGTGAGCAGGTGCGGCTGGCCAACGAAGAGCTGCTTCGAAAAGGGATCACGAGCTTCCAGGACGCCGGGTCGGGTTTCGCCACCGTCGACCTCCTCAAGCGGATGGCCGACGAGGGGCAGCTCCCGGTGCGGCTCTACGTCATGCTGGGCGGTGGGTTCGAGACGCTCGAAGGTCGGCTCGACGAGTATCGAATGATCGGCTACGGCGGCGATCGACTGACCGTCCGATCGATCAAACAGGTCGTGGACGGCGCCCTCGGCTCGCATGGCGCGTGGCTGCTGCAACCGTACGCCGACATGCCCTCATCCACCGGGCTCGCGACGAACCCGCCCGAGGCGATCGAGCGCGTGGCGAGATTGGCCATCGACCACGGGTATCAGGTCAACACGCACGCGATCGGGGATCGAGGGAACCGCGAAGTGCTCGACCTCTACGAGCGGACCTTCGCCGACAACCCGGACCAGACGGATCTTCGGTGGCGGATCGAGCACGCGCAGCACATCGCCCCGGACGACATCCCGCGGTTCGGTCAGATGGGGGTCATCGCGTCGATGCAGGGGATCCACGGGTGCTCGGACGGGCCCTGGGTGATGCTCCGCCTCGGCGAGGGACGGGCCCGCTCGGGTGCGTACGTCTGGCAGGACCTGTTGCGGTCCGGAGCGGTAGTGACCAACGGAACCGACGTGCCGGTCGAGGACGTGGATCCGCTCGAGAGCTATCACTGCACGGTGACGCGCCAAGTCGCGGACGGATCGACGTTCTTCCCGGATCAGGCGCTGACGCGCGAGGAAGCGCTCAAGTCGTACACGGCCAGCAACGCCTACGCCGCGTTCGAGGAGGACATCAAGGGGACGCTCGAGGTCGGGAAGCTCGCGGACGTCACGGTGCTGTCGCGCGACATCCTGACGATTCCGGCCGATGAGATCCTCGAGACGACGGTGGACTACACGATCGTCGGCGGCGTCGTGGAGTACGCGCGCGACTGAGGGCGTCTAGTGTGGTGCATCAAAAGTCCCTTGACCACCGAGAGTGGTGAGGCGCCCGCTCGCCAAGACGCGAGAACGAAGGCGTAGCCATAGCTACGTCGAGATCGAGCAACGCCGGCGAGCGGGATGCATCGCCGCTCGAATGGC
>JAKSCH010000157.1 GCA_022360695.1 Gemmatimonadota bacterium | reverse complement strand
GCCGCCACTCGTAGAAGCCGTCGGCCACGATCGCGCAGCGACCGCTCGGGATCAGATCCCGGAACGCGCGCTTGACCTCCAGGGTCTCGACGCGGGCGTTGATCATGAGCGGGAGTCCGGAACGCGCCTCGGCCCAGCCGGGGATCAGACCCCACCGGAGGGCCGTCAACTCGCGACCTCCGGAGCGGGGCCGGACGACCAGGACGTCGTCGGTGGGAGCCACGTTGAATCGCGGCTCGGGGACGTCGAGCTCGTCCCAGTCCGCACCGAAGAGGTCGGCGAGCTCGGGGGCCGGCGTCGAGAGCGTGTATCGTCCGCACATGCGACCCAAGATACGCCGTCGCGCAACTGTTGCGGGCGGTCCACCACGCGCCGAAGATCCCGCTATGAAGATCGCCTTGATTCAACAGCGGGCCGGCCCGGATCGAGCGGAGAACCTCGAACGCGCGCTGTCCTCGATGGGGACGGCGGCCGAGGCGGGCGCCGAGCTGGTCGCGTTCGCGGAGCTGGCACTCGACGGGTTCTTTCCGCAACGGGAGAACGACCCCGCGGCCGCGGAGCTGGCCGAGCCGATTCCGGGTCCCACGGCGGATCGGATCGCCGCGCGGGCCGGGGAGCTCGGGCTGGTGACGGTATTCAACCAGTACGAGCTGGGGGCCGACGGCCTTCGCTACGACAGCTCGCCCGTCTTCGACGCCGACGGGCGTCTGCTCGGCGTGACCCGTATGCTCCACATCACCGAGTACGCGTGCTTTCACGAGCAGGGGTACTACGCCCAGGGCGACACGAACGCTCCGGTCTACGAGACGGCGGTCGGTCGGGTCGGCGTCGCGATCTGCTACGATCGCCACTATCCCGAGTACATGCGCCGGCTCGGCGAGCTCGGGGCCGAGCTGGTCGTGATCCCGCAGGCGGGCTCGGTCGGCGAGTGGCCCGACGGGCTGTACGAAGCCGAGGTCCGCGTCGCCGCGTTCCAGAACGGCTACTACGCGGCGCTGTGCAATCGCGTCGGCGAGGAGGAGCGGCTCACGTTCGCGGGCGAGTCCTTCGTCGTGGATCCCGAAGGCATCGTGATCGCGCGCGGTCCGGAGCTCGAGGAGGCGATCGTGTACGCGGACATCGAAACGGCGGTGTGTGCCTCGTCGACGGCGCGTCGCTTGTTCTGGCGGGATCGACGCCCCGACGTGTACGCGGACTGGGTCGAACGCTCGGGTGCGGGCGCCCGTGACTGAAGCGGAGGTCCTCGGCACCGACGGCGGCTCGTGGGCCGAGCTGCTTCGCAGGCGGGTACCCCACGTCCTCGGCGCGTACGTCGCCGCGACCGCGGGCATCGTCCAGTTCGTCGATTGGCTGGTGGATCGATATGCGCTTTCGCCCGCCCTGACCGACTTCGCCCTGGTGGCGCTCGTGCTTCTGCTCCCGACCGTGGTGATGCTCGCCTGGCGACACGGCCAGCCGGGACGCAACCGCTGGACGAGGCTCGAGCGCGTAGGCGTCCCGTTGAACGCGACCGCGGCGGCCGGCGTCCTCTTCGTCGTCTTCGCGGGTCAGTCGCTCGGATCGACCGTGACCACGGTGACCGTCGAGGACGAGGAGGGGAACGAGGTCGAGCGCGTCGTGCCCAAGACGGAGTTCCGTCGTCACGTCGCGCTGTTCTACTTCGACAACGAGACCGACGATCCCGGGCTCGATTGGCTCCAGTACGGCATCCCCCGCGGCGTGTGGGCCGACTGGCGCCAGGACTTCTTCATGAACGCCCGGGATGGCACGACGCTCGCCGAGTCGTTCCGTGAAGCCGGCCGATCGGATGGCCTCGATCTCCCGCGTCCGCTGAAGGAGCGGATCGCCCGCGAACACCGTACGCAGTACTACCTGACGGGCGAGATTCGACCGACGGAGGAGGGGTTCGAGGTCGCGACCACGCTGTACGATGTCGACGACCCACGCCCGCTCGCCGAGCGGACCTACGAGGG
>JAKSCH010000480.1 GCA_022360695.1 Gemmatimonadota bacterium | reverse complement strand
TCGTCAGGTACGTGGGTTGGTCATCCGACAGGCGCTGCTGCCCGTGATCATCGGCTCCGCCATAGGGCTCGCCTCGGCGCTCGCCCTCAGCCGGCTGATGTCCGGCCTCCTGTTCGGGGTCAGCGGGACCGACCCGGTCACCGTCGCCGGCGTGGCCGCGCTCTTCGGGCTCGTGGCCCTGGTGGCGAGCTACATCCCGGCCCGTCGGGCGAGCCGGCTCGATCCGGTCGAGGCGCTGCGTCTGGACTAACGGTCGTCGCCGCACCGCGCGCCTGTTCTGGAGCGCCGTGTCCGGTGCTTTCTTCTGGCCCCACCTTCTCGAGAGCAGTCCCGATGAGAAGATATCGATGGCGTTGAGACGGGAGTTGATTCGACGCTTCCTGAACGCGTACGCCCCTCGCCAAGGAACCACCCCTGATCTGACGGGTGTCATCGGAGGGTTAAACGCGAACACCGCGCGCTCCGTTTTAGGGAAAGACGCCACCTACAGAGTCTGGTTGTTCGATGGTACGACGAATCGCCCTCGCCTTGATGATCCCGACCGCGGTCACCGCCCAGGAAGGTCGGATCGCGTTCAACTATGCGGTTCAGCTCGACTTCGAGATGCCCGAGCGATTGCGGGACATGGATATCCCGACATCCAGCAACACTCCGATGGTCCTGCTCTTCAAAGGCTCCGAGTCGATGATGATCCCCGTCCCCGAGGAACCGCGACCTGCGGGATCCGAGCGCGATCGGCGGGCGCAGATGATGATGAGTCGGTTCCGTCGGGGATCGCCCATGCGTGCGAGTCAGGAGCGGATCCGGGAGACGTATTCGAACCACGAGACGCAGACCGTCACCGAGACACGCGAGTTCATGGGGCGCACGTTCTTGATCTCGGACGAACGTCCCGACTATCGCTGGACACTCGCCGCCGATCAGCGCGAGTTCATGGGGTACGTCGTGCAGAAGGCGACCGCCGAGCACGACGGCGCTCAAATCGAGGCCTGGTTCACGCCGCAGATCCCCGTGCCCGGCGGACCCGGGAACTTCGGCGGTCTTCCGGGCATGATCCTCGTGTTGACGATCGACTCGGGTAAGACCGTCTACTCGGCCACCGACATCGATCTCCGCGGCGTGGGCGACGTCATCGTCCCACCCGGAGATGGCGATCTCGTGACGAGGGCCGAGTACGAGGAGATCGTGGTGGAGAAGCTCGAGGAGCTCCGGAGCGTGCGCGGCGCCGGTAGGCCGAGGCGCCCGTTTCAAGGGCGCGAGCGATGAACCCGCGACTCCGACGTATCGGCGTGATCGCGTCGCTGGCCATCTGCGGCTCGCTCGCGCCGACGGCAGCTCGAGCCCAAGCCGAGTACGAGGTCCGTGGCACGATCGCCGACTCGGCCGGAGCGGGTCTGGGAGGCGCCATGGTCGTGGCGCTGACGCTCCCCGATTCCGCGCTGACCGAGTTCACCACGACGAACGGCGACGGCGCGTTCGTCCTTCGAGGGCTCACCGCCGGACCCTATGTCCTCCAAGTCACGCTTCTCGGCTACGGGACCGTTCGGAACGAGCTCGAAGTCGCGTCCGCCGACGTCGACGCGGGCACGATCCGTCTCGCGGTCATGGCGGTCGAGATGGATCCGCTCGTCGTCACGCTCGAGCACGTGCCGTTTCTCAACCAACGCGACACGCTGTCCTACAACGCTCTCGCGTTCGAGACGCGCCCCAACGCGACGGTCGAGGATCTCCTCAGACGGCTGCCCGGGATCGAGGTCGAAGCCGATGGATCGATCAAGGCCCAGGGCGAGGACGTGGAGAACGTGCTCGTCGATGGGCGAGAGTTCTTCGGACGCGACCCCACGATCGCGACGCGGAGTCTCCCGGCGGACGCCGTCGAGAGCGTCGAGGTGTACGACAAGGAGTCGGACACCGCCGAGTTCACCGGCATCCCCGACGGCGAAGAGGAGCGGACCATCAACCTCCGGCTTCGAGAAGAAGCCAGGAGCGGCATCTTCGGCCGCGGCGGCGGCGGTCTCGGCGCGGAGATGGGCGAGCAGACGCCGCTATCGGGTCTCGGAGACATCCTCTCGAGCGGCGACTCACAGGTCCCGTACGACGGAAGCCTCACGCTCAACCGATTCACGTCCACGACCCAAATCGCGTTGGTCGGCGGCGCAAACAGCGTCAACAAGCCGGGGTTCGGCGGAGAATACGCCCAGTTCGGCGGGGGTCGGTTCAGGTCAGGAGGTGAAGGTGGAAGCCAAGGTGAGGACGGGATCACGGAGAGCGCGGCGGTCGGCCTCAACCTCAATCACGACTTCGGCGAGGACACCTGGCTCCGATCCAGCTACTTCTTCAGCAGCGCGGACAACCTCCAAAACCAGACGCGCGATCGGCAACAGTTGCTCGGCTCCGAGGTCGCGTCGCTGCTCGACCAGACGAGCAGCGCACGGTCCGACGACGTCGCCCACCGTATCAATCTCAACTCGCAGGTCCGGTTCACCGAAGGACATGACCTGCGGCTCCGTGCGAACCTCAACCGGCGTTCCACGTCCTCGGCCAGCACCGAGCTACAGGAGACGCGCTCGGTGGACGGCGCGCTGCTCAATCAAGCCGCGTCGGACTACTCGACCGATTTCGAGGACTTCAGCGGAGACGCGAGGCTGACCTGGAGGAAACGGCTGGCCGATAACGGGCGAAGTCTCGTCCTGGAAGCGCGCGCCAACTGGAGCGATCCGGAAGAGACCGCCGACTTGTCCTCGACGATCTCCGGCGACTCGCAGAACCCGAACGCGCTCGATCAGACGGTCCTACAGGATCAATCGACGACGGGTCACACCTTCGGTCATCTCGTTCGGTTGTCGTGGACGGAGCCGCTCGCCGAACGGACCACGCTCGAGCTCTTCGGCCGATGGAGCGGCAACGACCAGGACGAAGACAAGTCGATCTTCGACCTGAACGACGGGACGCCGGTCTTCAACGACGCCCTCAGCTCGGCGTTCGAGCGGACGTACACGTATCTGCGGGGTGGGCTGCGTTTCAACACGAACAACGAGGACACGCGACTCGTCCTCGGTCTTCAGGTCCAGAGCTCCGAGCTCGACGGGACCGTGCTGGACCTCGATCAGCGGATCACGAGCGGGTTCACGCACGTTCTCCCGTCCGCGAACCTTCGATTGCGTCTCGGGGAGAGTCGGAACCTGAACGTCCGATACGTGACGTCGACCCGCGAACCGTCGATGACCGAGCTCCAACCGTTCACCGACAACAGCGACCCCCTCGAAATCTACGTCGGGAATCCGAGCCTGACCCCGGAGTACAACCACCGGCTGAACGCCGACTATCGGTTCTTCGATCAGTTCAGCTTCCTCAACCTCTTCGCGTACACGAATCTCAACTTCACGACGAACAACATCTCGCAGTCGCGCACGGTCGACGAGGACG
>JAKSCH010000429.1 GCA_022360695.1 Gemmatimonadota bacterium | reverse complement strand
TCTGCCGGTTTGACTGGAGCATGTCCGAAAAAAGATACAAGGTCGCGACGTGCTCCGGATAGGCCCGCATCTCCGCCGCTACATCGTGCAAGGTCGACAGGATATCGGTGCCGTCCACATCGGTACGTCCTTCCGGCGTCGAAAGTTGCCGCAACAGCAGGTTGGCATCCATGAGGAAGCGGGCCCTCGCCACCGAGTCGCGCATGACCTCGAACCCCTCGACCTCGCGCGCGGGGATCTGCTCCGACCAGCGTCGCGGCTCCTCCTCGAGCGAGAGCTGTAGCAACTGCATGCTCGCGATTCGGTCACCGTGATCGAGCTCGAGGATGCGATCCTGGGTGAGCTGCGCCGCGAGCTCGAGCGTGTGATCGGCGATGCTCGTCGACCGGTCGTATACGAAGATCGAGAGCTGTCGCGGCTCGGGCGGCGCCTCGGCCGCCGGTGTCTCCGCGCCACCACAGCCGACGAGAACGACCGCCAGTCCGATCGCGAGGCGCGGGGCCTCGCGCCTCGACGGGCTCACCAGGCGATCGCCTCTTCGTTGAAACGCTTCCGCGCGATCTGGAAGCGCTCTTGGAGGTCGCGGCGCTCTTCGTCGTACTCGCGCGGCGATCGCAACGGTTCCGCGAGCTCGCGGGCGTCTTCTTTGATCTCGATATCGAGCGCGATCGGCCTCCGAAACGCGGCGATCGCTCTCGGATCGAGGCCTCGCGCCCGTCCGTTCTCCGCCCGGTACAACGCGACGACGGACTCGAGCTCGCGGACGACACCCCTCCGTTCCTCGAGCCCGGAGAAGCTCATGAAGCCCTGCAGCTTCCGGATGCGGCGGGCGAGGTCCGAGAGGTGCCCCGAGATCTCCTCCGCCGTCTCCTCGGCGCTCTCGATGATGCCCAGACGATCGCGCTCGAACGGGTTGTCGTTGAAGTGTTGTCGTCTGTGGTCTCGCCTATGGAAGTACGCGGCGCAGATCGCGCAGATCACGAGCGTGAGGTTGAGCAGGAGAATCGGGAAGCTCAATCGGCTCATGGAATCCGCGTAGTCGCGCAGGTTCGTGGCCGCGGCCTCGAGGTCGGCGGCCTGCGCGCGTAGGGCGTTCGCCTGGAGTAGGTCACCGTCGGACACGAGCAACGCGGCTTCCCGTCGCCACTCCTCGACCTGGCGCGTGTCGGTCGTGTATTGCGTCTCGCCGACCTCGCCGAGCCGGATGCGTGCCTCGTACAACACCCCGAGCACGAGCAAGAGCCCGAGCCCGGTGAGCGCCATCGGGATGACGTTCTCGGTGCGGGAGCGCGCCGCCACCGTATGGTGCCGCTCCTCGTTGTCCTGGAGCATGACGAGCTCACGGAGCGAGTGACCGAAGAAGTGCGCCAGCACGCAGAGAAAGGTCACGACACCGAGCGCCAACAGGGCCGCGTCGGGTCGTAGGATCAACTGGGCGAACACCCGCTCCGCGCCCGCGAACCATCCGTCCGATGTCTCGGTCACGAGACGGATCTGCCGCTCGGTGAGGACATCGCGAGGGAGCAGGGCGGTGAATACCGGCGCGTTCGCGAAGAACTCGACGACACCGAGAAACGAGATCGCGATCAGGTAGATCTGTGTCGAAAGACCGCGCTGCCCCCGCGACTCGCCTTTGAGGTCGGTGGTGACCTCCCGGTGCCGGACGGTTCGGCGCGCCTTCACGCGCATGAGCTCGTTGGTCAGGCGCTCGAATCTGTCGACGGCCAAATCGGCGCGACCGATGCGGTCGGTGATCGCCTCCTCGCTGTCGGCGACCTGATCTCCGACCTGACGTCGATACTGGTTGCTCCACCGGTCGTAGAAAGCGCGACAGCGGTCCCGCAGGTCGCTCTCCCGCTGCGTCTGACCCTCGGCGTTCTCGTCCGGGACACCCGCTTCGGCGTCGCGTCGCGCGGCTTGAGAAGCCTCGTCGCGCAGACGCGTGATGCCCGCGGCCTCGAGCTCGGCCGCCGGATCGGACGGCGTCGTGACCTCGGCGTGCATCCCGAGCACGGGCGCTTCGTGAGACGGGCCTCGCGGCTCGGCCACGGGCGAGGCCGGGACCTCACGCGCCTCGTCCGTCCGTCCATCGAAGACGGGCTCCGAGGCCTCGCCCCGCGATTCGATCGGCGGCAGCGGGGGCGCCGGCGGCGCGAGCGGCTGCGATGAGGCGTCGGCCGGGTGTGCGCCGGCCATCGAGCCGTCCCTGGAACCGCGTCGTCGTCGCCGCTCGCGGTCGTCGAGACCGAACGTCCACGGTCGCGAGCCTCTTGGCTCGTTGGTTGCCATTACGTTACCCCCCTACGCCCGGTCGCCGACTACCGCGATTCCGGTACATCCAGGAAATACGCCTTGCAGGCCAGCTCGAGCATGCGGCCGGATGCCTCGGGCTCGACGCCCAGGTACCGCGCCAGATCCAAGACGTGATTAACGATATCGCGCGGGTGACACGCCCGCGCCGGGACGCCGCGACCGTCGTAGAACTCGCGGTAGATCACGTCCACGGCGTCCGGGGCCACCTTTAGGCTCGCCGCGGCGCAGCGCTCTTCGAAGATCCGCGTGTACTCTTCTCGCGACGGGTTGTCGACGAGGATCTTGTACTGGATCCTCCGGAGAAACGCTTCCTCCACGAGCTCGGTCGGATTCAGGTTCGTCGCGAAGATCAGCAGACATTCGAACGGCATCGGGAGCTTGTGTCCCATCGGGAGACTCAAGAAGTCCATGTGCCGATCGAGCGGGACCATCCAGCGATTCAGCAGGTCTCGCGGTCGCACGCGTTGCCGGCCGAAGTCATCGATGATGAACACGCCGCAGTTCGCCTTGACCTGCGGGGGCGCGCGAAAGACGCCCATCTGTCGATCGTATTGGAGCTCGAGCTCGTCGAGCACAAGCTCGCCGCCCACCATTACGACGGGGCGTCGGACGTGGGCGAAACGCGGGTCGGCGTCCGGAACGGGCCGCAAGAAGGAATGCGTCTCTTCCGGGGTCTCCTGAACCGGTCCATCGGGTGACCGATGGGCCACGGGATCGTAGACCTGGATCACCTGACCATCGACTTCGACCGCGTAGGGGATGTAGATCGAGCTCCCCATCATGTCGGCGATGGCCTCGGCGATCGACGTCTTGCCGTTCCCCGCGTGGCCGTAGAGAAACAGCGACTTCCCGGAGTTGATCGCCGGTCCGAGCGTGTCGTAGAAATCGTCTTCGAAGACGAGGTTCCCGAACCCGTCGCGAATCGCGTCACGACCGATTTGGAGACCGCGTGTGCTCTGTAGACGCACGGACTCCCAGTACTCGCCGAGCGGAATCGGAGCGGGACCCGCGTAGCGACTGGTCTGCATGACTTCGCGCGCGCGCGTGCGACCCTCGGTGGTGATGTCGAACGTGTACCCGATGCGACCGTGACCCTCGCTGCCCCGCACCTCGATGAGGCGCCGCTCCTGGAGATCCATCAACACCGGGTCGAGGATCCCGAACGAGAGACGTAGGAACGCTTCGAGCTCCGTTCCCTTCCGGGCGCCCTGTTGATACAGCGTCTTGAGGAGCAGATCCGACACGAACGCCGTCGCGAGGCCCGTGTCCTCGATCGACTCGGGTACGGGCGGCTTGACCGACGGGTGCGCGTCGGGCGCCATGCTGATATCTGGGGCTGCTTGACTCATCCGGATTCGTCCCGGTTCGAGTGTCGTGCGAGTCGAGTATCCTCAGGCTGCCGCGGACTCGCTTTCCTGCCAGCTCAAGAGGTCACCGACCCGTGTGCCCGTCGCATGGAGCGTTCCGGACGGCAGTTCCAGCGCGGCCGTGGCCTCCCGGTGCGTCTTCGAGAAGCGCCATGGCCGGAGTTCGTGGTACGCGGCGACGACGCGGCCGTCGGGATCCAGAAACGCCACGTCGAGCGGATAGCTCATCCACTGCATGTGGACGCCCTGACACGGGCGGATCAGCAATCCCTCGCCACCCCTCGGCTCGGGGTGTCCGATCATCCCGCGAAGACGCGACCACCAGCGGTCGGCAATGCGGATGCGGTCGCCCAGACCCCGATCCCGGTCTTCGTTCCGTACGGCGGCGATCCTCACTGGAGTCCCCCGAAGAAGTCCCGGAACAGGAACACGGCCGGGCCGACGAGCACTACGAAGATCGACGGGAAGATGAAGAAGATGAGCGGAAACAACATCTTCACGGTCGTCTTGGCCGCCGCTTCCTCCGCGCGTTGCATGCGTTTGGAGCGCAGCGTCTCGGCGTGGATACGCAGCGAGTCGGCGATCGACGTCCCGAAACGATCGGTCTGTAGGAGCATCGACGTCAGCGCGCGGACGTCGTCCACGCCGGTTCGCTGTCCGAGCCGACGCAACGCCTCGTCGCGCGGCGTGCCCGCACGGATCTCGAGATTCACGATCGTGAGCTCGTCGCTCATCTCGGTGCTGATGCGGTCGACTTCGTCGGACACGCGGACAAGCGCCTGGTTGAGGCCGAGTCCCGCCTCGACGCAGACCACCAGGAGGTCGAGCGTGTCCGGGAGCGCCTTCGAGATGGCGAGCTGACGACTCTTGACCTTCGCGTCGACGACGAAGAAGGGGACCATGAAGCCGAACAGCGCGAGCATCGTGATGCTCATCACCATGGCCATGAACGGCATGCTGAACCCGAAGCCGGGCGCGACCACGGCGAGCAGCAAGAACGACCCGACGCCGAACACGGCCGCGAGCAGGACGCGCAGCGCGACGAAGATGCCGGCGGCGTTCGGGTGTCGGTATCCGCCGTGAACGAGCCATTGCTTCGTGTTCGAGTCGCTCGCCCGGGCGGCGCCGACCTTTTGTCCGAACGCTTCGAGGACCGTGGTCAGCCGCTCGCGCTTCGCCTCACGGCGTCGACGCTCGCTCAGGTCGCGATAGCTCGTGGCGCCCGTCTGAAGGGCGGCCAGGCGCTTGCGCACGACACGCTCATCGGCCGGTGAGATGCTGGTCAGCCCCAGCACCAGGAGACCCACGGAGATCGCGGTCAGCGCGACGACGAGAAAGATCATAGCTCGACGTCCATCACTCGGCGGATCGCTACGAATCCGATGAGCTGGAGACCCGCCGCCATCGCCAGCATCAGACGCCCCAGCGGCTCGGTGAACAACGTGTTCATGTAGTCCGGGTTGAGCACGAACATCCCGGCGCCGGCCACGAAGGGCGCGGATGCCAAGACCCAGCCCGTCATGCGTCCGTGCGCGGTGTGGACTCGGAGCTGTCGACGGAACCGGAACCGGTCACGGATGATCCGCGACAGATTGTCCAGGATCTCCGCCAGATTGCCGCCGGATTCGATTTGGATCAGCACCGCCGTCACGAAAATCCGTACGTCGAGCAGATCGACTCGATCCGCCAACGAGAGCAACGACTCGGAAAGCGGCAGACCGAACTTCTGCTCCTCGTAGACCTGCTGGAATTCCTCGGAGACGGGCTCGGGCGACTCCTCCGCCACCACGTTCAAGCCGGTCGAAAACGCGTGACCGGCGCGGATGGCCCGACCGAGAAGGTCGATCGCTTCGGGGAAGTGCTCCTCGAACGCGTTGAACCGCTGGCGGCGTTTGCGGCTGATCATCCCGTACGGCAGCAAGGCACCGACCATCGCCGCGAGGAGCGGCGCGATCCAGCCTCCGGCCAGGATCAGCGCGACCAGACCCAACGCGGCGCCGAGACCGATGGTCAGGAGCGTGAACCCGCCCACCGTGAGACCGACGTCGGCCTGCGCGAGGAAGTGGGCCATGTCGTGCCGGTGCGGAATCTTGAGCACGACCTGCTCGAACCAATCGGGCCCGTCCTTGCGCAGATCGCGGAGCAGGGGAGAACCGCCACCCCCCTCCTTCACGGGGTGCTCGCCCGTGAGCTTCTTGAGCTCGGTCTGGATCTCGCGCTGCCCGCCCCACTGACGGATCGCCTCGTACAGCAGATAGATCGAGACGATCGCCAGCACGACCGCGATGAACGCGATCAGGCCGACGACGAGCGGGGGGGTGCCTGGGCTCATACTCCCATGCCGCTCGCGAGACCGAGATTCGAGAACAGCGTCTCGTCGAGGTCGATTCCGTACTCCATGAGACGCTCGGCGGCCTTGGGCCGAATACCGGTGGCCTCGAACTGTCCTTGCACGACGCCCTTCTCATCGACGCCTTCGCGGTGATAGACGAAGATGTCCTGCATCGTGATCACATCCCCCTCCATACCGACGACTTCGGCGATGGAGAGGATCTTTCGCGAGCCGTCCGACATGCGCTGAACGTGAACGATGCAGTCGATCGCGCTCGCGATCTGCGCTCGAACGCCTTTCTCGGGGAGATTCAAGCTCGCCATGGACACCATGGTCTCGAGCCGGTGCAGGGCGTCGCGCGGCGTGTTCGCGTGGAGTGTCGTCAGCGACCCGTCGTGACCCGTGTTCATGGCCTGGAGCATGTCGATCGCCTCGGCGCCCCGGACCTCGCCGACGATGATGCGATCGGGGCGCATACGGAGCGAGTTGATGACGAGCCGTCGCTGCGTGACCTCACCGGCCCCCTCGATGTTCGGCGGGCGCGTCTCGAGACGAACCACGTGCGGTTGTCGCAGCTGGAGCTCGGCGGAGTCCTCGATGGTCACGATCCGCTCGTCCATCGGGATCGACTCCGACATGACGTTGAGCAAGGTCGTCTTCCCGGACCCCGTCCCGCCCGTGATGAGCATGTTGAGCCGAGCTTTCACGAGACCCTGGAGGAGCTCGAGCATCTCGGGTGTCATCGAGTCGGAGCGCAGCAGGTCTTCGTCGGAGAGCACGTCCCGGCGGAATTTCCGGATCGACAGGTGTGGTCCGTCGACCGCGAGCGGTGGGATGATCGCGTTTACGCGCGAGCCGTCGGCCAACCGCGCGTCGACCATCGGTGACGAGTCATCGATACGGCGTCCGACCGCCGACACGATGCGATCGATCACCTGCATGAGGTGTCGGTTGTCGCGGAACCGCACGTCGGTGCGGTGCAGCTTACCGTCGATCTCGACGTAGACCTGGCCCGATGTGTTGACCAGGATATCCGAGATCCGGGCGTCGCGAACGAGCGGCTCGAGCGGTCCCAGGCCGAACACTTCGTTGATGACCTGCTCGACGAGCATCTCCCGCTCTTCGAGGTTGAGCGGCGTCTCCTCGCTGGCGAGCAGGTCGCGAACGATCTTCCGGACCTCGTCCTCCGCTTCCTGCTGATCCCGCTCGCTCAGGTTGCTGAGATTGAGACGCTCGAGGAGACGGCGGTGCACGCGCGTCCGGATCTCCTGCAGCTCGGTCGGATACTCCGCGTCCGCCCAGCCCGTATCGACGGCCTCG
>JAKSCH010000248.1 GCA_022360695.1 Gemmatimonadota bacterium | reverse complement strand
CTCGAACGGATCCCCCCAGTCGTGCCGGTGATCGAGCTCCAGCTGGTCCGCGATCCGCGACACGGCGTCCATCACGGTCTCCGGCCGGTCGGCTCGCGTCGGGATCCAGGAGAGCGACGAGCAATCGCCGTATACGTTCGTGAGCTCCGGAATCGTCTCGCGCAGCGGATGGGACACCACGCCGACCGTGACGTCGCTTCCACCGCACGAGCGACGCAACGCTTCGGCGTAGACGGCGATCGGAATCGCCCGAGGCGCTGCCCCGGATCGTTCCGCCGCTCGTTCGATGGCGGCCCACTCGTCCACCACCAGGGAACGGCGTACGAAACGCGGCTCCGCGGCGTCATCGGTTCGCGGCCAGCTCGGGCCCGACGGGAGGGTGTGGAGCGCGCGACGCCAGTGGCGCTGGTCGGCCGCGTAGCCCGTCGTCTCTCTATACCGGGCTCGTGCCGCGGCGTACGCGGCGTACGTAGGTCCGGGGCGGTGCGGCTCGCGGTCGGTCGCGCTCGACCGGTCGCCCGCGTCTCCGTCTCGTAGCAGATCGCGGTAGAAGAGCCAAACCGAGAACGCGTCTCCCAGCAGAAGATCGATACGAACGTGGAGCCGTGCCCGGTCACCATCGAGCAGGAACGCTCGAATGTCGAAGGGGGGCCACCCGGCGCCGTCCGTGGCGTCCTCGGTCATCTCCGTCCGAACGGTCTCGAGACGTTCCGCGGTCTCGTGCGACTCCAGCGACCGGAAATCCTCGATGCGGATCCGATAGGACGCGACCGCGCACGGCATGAGGCGGGGGGGGCTCCGGCGAAGCGCGGCGCGAAGCATCGGCGACCGCCGCATCATCCCGTCGAGGCGGGCCTGGACGGTCTCGACGTCGCGCCGCCCGAGCTCGAACTCGCGGTAGACGTACCCGGCCCCGGCGCCGCGGCGGTCCTCGATCGTCCGTTGCGCGAGGAGCGCCATCTGGAGCGGCGTGAGAGGGATACTCTCGTTCGGCGCGGGGACGCTCGATTCGATCGATCGAATCCGCGCGTCTCCGACCGAGCCGTCGCCGGGATGCTCGTCGAGCTCCGCGTCGGGCGTCGCGACCAGCTCCTCGAGGGCGCTGCACGAGGACTCGAACATGTCGCGGATCGCACGGGTCTCGAGCCGGCCCTTCGCGACATCCCACACCACCTGCAGCGTCCCACGCCGTTCGGACACCTGCACGTGGAGGTCGACGCCGGGGGTTTGAGACACGCCCCAGACGACATCGTCGAGCCAGCGCGCGGGCTCGGCGTCACTCGCCTCCGATGCATGGGCGGGGGTCGCCTCCACCGTGCTCGTGAACACGAGCCGCGGCGGGGGCCCGGCAGCGGCTCGCCGCCACGCGGAGATACCGCTCACATCGCCGTGCTCCAGATCTCGGGCGAGCTGCTGTTGGTCGAGCCGCAACCGTTCATCGAGAGATGTGCCCGGCCGCCGTTCGGCGATGAAGATGCTGGTCGAGGTGAAGGGGCCCACGACGTCTTCGATGCCCGGTACGTCGAGCGGTACACGCCGCACGGTCAAGGCCAACGAGAACCGGTCTCCGGCGTCGCCGTCGTGCAGCCGGTCTGCAAGGACGCGCAACAGCAGAATCGATGGCGACACCTTTGCCCGGCGTGCCGACGCTTTCAGGCGTTCCCATACCGCCGGATCCGATCTCCACAGCATCCGCTCCCGGTGCCCGAGCTCCTCCGAACGGGCGGCGACGCTGCGCGCGGGGAGCGTCGGACTCGGAGGGGCGTTCGCGAGCTTCTGCGCCCAGTACTCGACCGATCCCGTCGTCGCCTCCGCCCGAGACGCCGATCGGGCGAAGGCCCGAAACGTGGCTCTCGGCGAAGACACGGCGCGATCCGGGGACTCGTACAGGAGCCGCCACTGCCGGTAGATGATCTCGGCGCTCGCGGCGTCCGCGATCCACCCGTCCATGCTCACGTGCACGCGGGCCGGAGCGCCACCTCCATGCTCCGTGACCCGGATCTCGAAGAGCGGCCAGTCGTCGGGACGATAGACCCGATGCGACATCTCTCGTCGCACTTCCTCCAAATGTCGGTCGTTCGGGCCGGGGTCGGGGGAAAGGCGATAGCGGTGAAATCGGGCGCGGGGCGCCTCCGTCGGCGTAGCTTGCCGGCCGTCCCGGCCCACGCGGGCGCGCAGCATGGGGTGTATGTCGAGCAGGCGACCCCAGGCCGTCTCCAGACGATCGACATCGAGCTCCGGGACGAGGAACTCGATGTATGCGTGGCAACCGACCGGATCGACCTCGGGGGTCTGTTTGGCGACGAAGTAGCCCGCCTGAAGCTCCGTGAGGGGGAAGGCGGTCTCGGGATCCGGATCGTCCGATGCCGCCGCGACGCCGCGGTCGGGGTGCGTATCCGTGTCTCGCAGCTCCTCGGCGATCTCCGCGATCGTCGCGTCCGAAAGCAGGCGCTCGAGGCTCAACGCGGCCCCGAGACGACGCTCCAGCCGGTGTTGCAGTCGCAACCCTCGTAGCGAATCGAGGCCGAGGGCGGAGAGTGCCGCTCCGCCCTGCGCCGCCGCCGCCGCTTCCGGACCCATGACGGCATGCACGACCTCGTGCACGGCCGCCTGAACCTCCTCTTCGGTACGCCGACCCCGTCGAGTCACGGTCGTCTCGGCTCGCGTCGGCGCCGTCGTTCGCGTCGACGGCCAATATCGTTTCGGGTCGAACGGGTATCCGGGGGGGCGTACGATCCGAGGCGCCCGTCCCGCATAGAACGCGTGCCAGTCGGGCCTGCCGCCCGCCGCGAAGCTCGCACAGGCCGCGTCGAGGTCTCGCTCTTCGCTAGATGGGTCGTCGCTCACCGGTCCTGCTTCCGAGACCGTCGGCGGCGTCCCGGGCGCCGCCCGCGACGCGATCCGCCACCCGCGCGCGGGGATGCCGCCGTCCGCGACCCGCGCCAGCGCGGCCCGGGCGTCTTCGAGGTCGCTCACCGCGCAAACCACGCCGTGGTCGAACCGCCGACGCCCGACCATCAGCGTGTACGACAGGTCTACGAGTCGACGGGGCCCATCCGGTCCGCGAGCCCACTCGAGGAGCCGCTCCGCCACGGGCTCCACCATGTCGGGGGTCCGCGCCGTGACCTGGAGGGGATAGGCGCCGACGTCACGCCGCGCCTCGGGCGTCCGCGGGGCTTCCTCGAGCACGCAGTGCGCGTTCGTGCCCCCGATGCCCAGGCTGTTGACCGCCGCTCGACGCGGCTCGTCGCCGGCGGGCCAGGGCTCGCACGACGTGCCGACGTGAAAGCCCGCTCGCTCGAGATCGATCAGCGGGTTCGGGCGGCGGAAGTGGAGCGTAGGCACGAGCTCGCGATGGTGCAGGCAAAGCGCGGTCTTGATCAGCCCCGCGATCCCGGCCGCGGCGGTCACGTGTCCGATGTTCGGCTTGACGGACCCGATGACGCAGGGCTGCGACCGACTGCCCTCTGCGAGACTGCGTGCGAGCGCGGATACTTCGACCGGATCGCCCAGACGAGTCCCGGTGCCGTGGGCCTCGACGTAGGAGATCGTCGCCGGATCGATTCCGATCCGACGATACAGCGACCGCTGAAGAGCCGACTGCGCTTCGCCGTTCGGTGCGGTCACACCGTTCGATCGACCATCTTGGTTCACGGCCGTCCCGCGGACGACGGCATAGATCGCGTCACCCTCCGCCAACGCGTCGGCCAGCGGCCTCAGCACAACGAAGCCGATCCCCTCCCCATGCACGAAGCCATCCGCGTCGGCGTCGAAGGGTCGGCAGACGCCGGTGGGGGAGAGCACACCGAGCGCGTGGGTGCCGAGGAGGAAGCTCGGGTGGTTGGTCAGACCGACCCCGCCCGCCAGGGCGATGGCGCACTCGCCGGCTCGAAGCGACTCGCAGGCGAGGTGGACCGCGACCAGCGACGATGAGCACGCCGTGTCGACGACCAGGCTGGGGCCCTGCAGGTCGCAGAAGTAGGAGATCCGCGCCGCGAGCAAGGAGAGGTCGTTCCCCAACAGCGTTTCCGAGTCCGACTCGTATCCGGCGCGCGCGAGGACGGATTCGTAACCCGAGCTCCGCGCCCCGACGAACACCCCGGTCGTCCGGTCGGACGAGCGAGCTCCGGTGAGCCCGGCGTCCTCCAGGGCGCGCCACGACTCCATCAGCGATAGGCGTTGTTGCGGATCCATGGCGAGGGCCTCGCCGGGCGTCAATCGAAAGAAGCCGGCGTCGAACGCGTCCGCTTCCTCGAGAAACGCCGCGGGTATCCGCGGGTCGTCGCCCCACGCGTCCGCGTCGGACGCTTCCCATCGCTCCGGTCGCTCTTCCGACGACGCGGCATGGCCGGCGCGGAGGAGCCGCCAGAATCCACGCAGGTCCGGTGCGGCGGGGAACCGACCGCTCATTCCGACGATGGCGACGGCATGGTCGTCCAACCGGGTTCCGGCGCTTTGCGTCGGAGCCGCGCCGTTCCCGACGACCCGGGAGACGGACTGCGGGACGGCGCGACGATTCGAGGACGGAGAACGCGAAGGCTCGCGCGAGAGATACGCGCTCAGACGCGCGATGGTCGGGTGGTCGATCAGGTCGGTCGGTGAAACGACGTACCCGAGGTCGTCCGACAACCGGGCGGCGAGATCTACGATGCCGACGGAGTCGAAGCCGAGGTCAGCGAAGACGTCGTCGGCCTCCGTCTCCGCGAGCGCTCGGCCGAGAACCTCGCTCACGGCTCGGCGCACGCTCGCGGCGGGATCTCCCCCGCTCCGCGGGGTTGTCGGCTCGTTCGCCGTCTCGGCCATCCGCGCGACTGCGACTCGATCGAGCTTGCCGTTCGGGCGGCGCGGCAGTCGCTCGACGGGTAGGATCGCGCTCGGAACCACGTGAGGAGGCACGCGCCCACGAAGGAACGACCGCAGCTCCCGCGTCCCGATCGTCCGGTCGACCAGCGTCACGGCGCTCGCGAGACGTCGCCGACCCGATGCGTCCACGTACGGGGAGGCGACGGCCTCG
>JAKSCH010000497.1 GCA_022360695.1 Gemmatimonadota bacterium | reverse complement strand
ACGCATCAGATCATCGGCCGTGAGTGCGTCGCGCCGGAACTTCCGGATGGAGACGTGGGGGCCGTCGATGGCGAGCGGGGGGATGATGGCGTTCACGCGCGAGCCGTCGGCCAACCGTGCATCCACCATCGGCGAAGCGTCGTCGATCCGTCGTCCGACCGCGGACACGATCCGGTCGATCACCTGCATGAGGTGACGGTTGTCGCGGAACCGAACGTCCGTGCGGTGGAGCTTACCGTCGATCTCGACGTAGACCTGCCCCGATGTGTTCACCAGGATGTCCGAGATGCGCGCGTCGCGGACGCGTGGCTCGAGTGGTCCGATGCCGAAGACCTCGTTGATGACCTGCTCGACGAGCATCTCGCGCTCTTCGAGGTTGAGCGGTGTCTCCTCCGAGGCGAGCAGATCGCGGCCGATCTTTCGAACCTCGTCTTCGGCCTCGCCCTGATCCCGTTCGCTCAGGTTCGCGAGATTCAGACGCTCGAGAAGACGCCGGTGCACGCGCGTCCGGATCTCCTGCATCTCGTTGGGATACGCGCTGTCGGACCAACCCGTATCGACCGCCTCGGAGTCGCCTCGATCCCAGACCGGGACGACCGTATCCGCGTCGCCGACCTCGTTGAAACCGCCGCTATCCATGCATCGCCCCCGTCATCCTTCCCTTATTGCTCCACGGTCTCGCGTCGTCCGTTCCGGCCGAACAGGCCGCCGAGCAGGCCGCCGCGGTCGCTTTCGAGCTGTGTATCCGTGAGCTTCGAAGCCAAGGCCCGAACGTCCTTGGCAAAGGCCGACTTCGGGTCCGACACGGCCGGTCGACCGGAATTGATCGACGCCATGACCGCTCGGTAGTCGTTGCGCAACGTCCAATAGACGTCGACCCCGAGCGTCTTCTCGATCTCACCGGTGGTCACGACCGAATTCGATTCGAAGCGATTGACGATCACGCGCATCCACTCGTCTCCGCGTCGACGCCCGAAGCTGCGGACGAGCTGGATGCACCGCGTCAGGTTCCGGAGCGACGGGATGTCGGCCGTCGTCAGCAGGTAGAGCTCGTCGGCCTCCTCGAACGCACCCATGGCGGCCGGCGTGAACGTCTTCGGCGAGTCCACGACGATGTAGTCGTAATGCTGCTTGAGGAACTGCAAGACCTGCTTGATTCGGTCGGCCGAGACCGCCTCGTAGTCGGCCGGCTGGTATGGTGCCGACAGGATCTCGACGCCGGTCTCGTGTCGCTCGATGTACGAGGCGAGGAGTCGAGAGTCGACGCGGTGGAAATTGCGGACGAGGTCCACGAGCGAGAAACGCGGCTGGACCCCCATGACGAGCGCGGACTCGCCGAGCTCGAGATCGAGGTCGACGAGCAAGGTCCGCTTCCGCGTGAGTCGGTGCATCTCGGTCGCGAGATTGACCGCGGTCGTGGTCGAGCCCGTCCCGCCCTTGGCGGAGAAGATCATGAACAACCGACCGGGCTGTGTCGCCACACGCGTCGCCTGGCGCCCCGACTTCCGGAGCACGCGGTCGATCGCCGCGTCGAGCGACTCGGGCGCGATCGGCTTGCCCACGAACTCGGTCACGCCCGCCTGCATCGCGGAAAGGATCAGCTCGGGAGACTCGGTCGACCCGAGCGCGATCAGCGCGCCCGAGAAGCCCGAATCGATGATGAATTGCGCGAACTTGAGCCCGACGTGCGGCTCTTCCTCCAGGTCCAGGAAGGTCACATCCGGTCGACCCTCGCGCAGACGCTCGAGGTGGGAGTCATCGATCTCGGTGTACGGCTGCGTGATCGACATCTCGATCGAGAGGTCGTGACCCGCCTCGCCGAGGCTGGCGCGTAGCGTCTCCGTGAAATCCGGGTCGGCCGAGATGACGGCAGCACTCAACCCCGGCATCCCCGCCCCCCCGCTCGTGCTCGAAGCTTCCACGTCACGTCCGTCCTAGTTCTGGTCTCGCCATCGGGTGATCGATCGGTCTCCGCGCGTCAGCGCTGGGGCGGCGGCGGTGCGCTGCCATCGCCCGGGTCTCGGACCGATTTGTCCCAGGCCCACGTCTCCGGCTCGCCCGTCGGGAGCGCCGGTTGCTGATCGAGAGGCTGCACGATCCTCGGCGTGACGAGCACGAGCAGCTCCGAGCGATTTTGCCGCAGGTCGCGCGACTTGAACAGCTCCCCGAGGATCGGGATGTCGCCGAGCAACGGGACCTTGCTGATGTTCTCGACGATGTTGTTGTCGACGAGACCCGCGATGGCGAACGTCTGACCGTCTTCGAGCTCCACGACCGTCTGCGCGCGGCGCGCGAGCAGCGACGGGATGCGGAAGCCGGCTACGGTGAGACCGTTCGCGAAGTCGAGCTGCGAAACCTCGGGAGCGACCTCGAGACGGATCGCGCCGCTGTTCGTGATGTACGGGACGAAATTCAGCCGAATCCCGAACTCCTTGAATTGGATCGTGACGGCGTTCTGACCCTGGTTCCCTTGCAGGATGGGGAAGGGGAACTCACCGCCGGCGAGGAACGACGCGCTCTCGGCCGGCATCGCGATCAAGTTCGGCTCCGCCAGCGTACGGAAGATGCCGTTCGTCTCGAGCGCCTGGATGAACGCGCTGATGCCCGAAGGCTCGTGGAACAGGAAGAAGTTCACGGCGTCCGAGAACACCTCGGCGACCGCGTTCGTCCCGCTGCTCCCATCGCTCGGCGTACGAACGTTGTCGACCGGTCCGATCGCGCCGATCGCGTTGTCGCCTTGATACGTCCCGAGCGTCGGTCCGATCTCCCGTTGCCACGAGCGGCTCACCTCGGCGAACCGGACTTGGAGCAGCACCTGCCCCGGATCCGGGACGCGCATGTTGTTGAGTACCTGGACGCCTTCGCCGCCGATGCCTTCGGCGAGCTGGAGCGCCTTCTCGCTCACGCGCGGATCGCCGACCTCGCCGCTCAGGATGAGCGTGTTGCCGACGCCCGTGACGTCGATCGTCTCACTGGGAAAGAGCAGCTGTAGCTCGCGCTCGAGCGCGGGCGCGTCGAGGGTGACTCGGATCGTATAGCTGTTCCGCGCGCCCCCCGCGTTCCACACGACGAGCGTGGTGGATCCGGGGTTCACGCCGTTCACGAGGACCTCGGTCGCGCCGGCGGGCGTCACGTCCGCGATCTCCGGATCGCCGATGGCGAGCCGCGTCACCGTACCGCCGGCCGAGATCACGGTCGAGTTGCCCACCGCGAGCACGAGCTCGGGCGTCCCCTGCGCGATCGTCGAGTCCGGAATCGCGAGCCATCCGATGGCGATCGCGAGCGCCGTGACCGACCGAGTGAATCCCCCCAACCCTCTCATCGTCGTTCTCCTCGAACCTCTATCCGTGCGGGCCGGGGTCATTCGTTCCCCCCGGACCGTCCGTTGGTCGTCGACTCCTCGGTCGTTTCCGTGCCGCGGATGATCTCGACGGTGTTGTTCGTCGGGGCGGCGCGGACCGGGCGACGCGGACCGGGCGCACGGACCACGCGACGTCCGGTGATCAGCTCCCGGGCGCGGATGCTGGCGATGTCCACCGTGTCGCGATCGAGCGGGTTCCGCAGCACGAGGCGGATCTGCCCCTTCGTCTCGGCCAGGGTGACCCTCTGGGCGCCATCCGGATCGACGAACAGCGTCGCGTTCGTCACCATGATCGACTCGTTCTGGTCGTTCATCTCCTGGGTCTGCCCGATGCGAGCGATTTCGACGTCCTGGACGATGATGTCGGTCGTCGGGTCGTCGATCTGGGCGCCCTGGTCGAGGGTGACGAGCACGTCGACCCGCATCCCTTCGTGGAGCCAGCCGCCGACGCCGATGACCTCGTTCACTCGAACCGTGACGGCGCGCATGCCGTGCGGGATCGAGAGCTGTAGGCCGTTGCCGGATTGCGGCAACGCGATCTTGCGAGCCGTGATCGTCTCGCCCTGGAGGATCGGTCCGAGAAGGCCTCGGCCCACCACCTCGTCCATGCTGCGGGCGACGCCGTTGGGGAGCTCTCCCTCCGGCCAGGTGACGGTTCGCACGTCGCCTTGCTGGATCAGGTGCCCGGCGACCAGGTCACGCGCGGCAACGAGCACGTCCCGACCCTGCGTCTCGACCACCTCGACGGGGCCCGTCTCCGCCGGCTGCCGGAGAAATCGGAACGCCAGGTAGGCGGCCAACAGCCCCGACACCAGCGCCAGGGTCAGGATTACGCCAACACGGTTTCTCATCATCCGCCTCGTTATCTCGTCTCGGCCGGGCTCCCACGAGCCCGACGCCCGCCCGTCGGCCCGGTCTTTCTACTCGTTGCGCATGACCGTGCGACCACGGAGCACCACGGTGCCGTAGCTCGCTCCACAGCCTGCGCACATGAGGTCAAGAACCGGGCCCAGCACCACAAACGTGTGTGAATAATCGACCTGCACCTCATCGGGCCGCCCCGTGGCGCCGGGGCCCGAGCACAGACCGGGGTTCCCGTCGCACGTGAGCGTCGTCGTACGGTTGGCGAGTCCCAGCCCGCTCTGGACGAGCAGGGAGTCGATCTTGGCGTGTACCGTCGCGTCCGCGGTCGTCGAGGGGATGACGGCCAGGCGAGCCCCCTCGCGCGCGACGTTCGTGACGACCTGGTAGGTCCGCCACGCGGACGCGAATTCGATGATGCCGAACACGACCACGAACAGGATCGGAAGGGCCAGCACGAACTCCACGAGCGATTGCCCGCGCTCGCCGCTCCGCAGCCGTCTCGCGGCGCAAAGTGCATGAGTCCTTTTCAATTGCGTACTTCGCTTCATGACAGCCATCCGGCCAAGGTCTCGGTCAGCGACCAGCTCGGATCCGCGGCGTAGGTGAACCAGGAGGCGAGCGCCCCGGCGGCGATGGCCACCCCGTACGGCACCGTGAGCACGCCTTCCGTCTCGAGGGTCACGGCGGCCTTCGAGTCGGCCCCCTTCCAACCGGTGAACGTCCCCGGACCGAGCGTCAGGAAGATCGCCTTCAAGTTGACGGCGGTCTGTCGAAACGCTCGGTGTCGGATGATCACGCCGATGGCCATGACCGCTCCGAACAGCGCCATCACCAAGGACGCGAACCACAGATACGAGGGTCCGAGGAAGCCCCCCACGGCGGTGAGCAGCTTCACGTCACCGCCACCCAACCCGCCTACGAGGAAGAACGGAAGCGCGAGGCCGAAGCCCAGCAGTGCTCCCGCGACCCCATCGCCGATGTCGCCGAGGCCGCCCGGCGCTCGCAGCACGAGCGCGGTGGCGAGTGCGCCGACCGTCAACGCGTTCGGGAGACGCCGCTCACGGACGTCGAACCACGTGGCAACCGCTGCGACGACACACAGCGCGATGCCCATCCCGAGCTTCCACATCGTCGTGCCCGTCCCCCCAGGATCGAACTGAACAGATCAGCCGATACCCAGCTGAACTCGTCGGGTTCACCCAACGAGAAAAAAGGGTCGAGACCCACGGCTCGTGAGTCCCGACCCCGGCCTTCGGGTCCGGCTTAGGAGCCGCCCGACGTCGTGTTCAACGTGCTCGCCGCGTTGCTGAACGCGCCGTTGATACCCGTAGCGAGGACCGTCATGCCGGCCGTGATCGCGAGCGCGATCAGCACGACCAGCAGAACGTACTCCGTCGCGTCCTGACCGGACTCATCCTGCCAAAGTCGATTCAGGAACCGTTTCATCGTTTCGCTCTCCCGCTGTTCAGTTGACCGCTCGGGCGACCCCCTGGTCGCCCCTTTGTGAACGGCTCCGAACAGGCTGTTGGAACCGCACGCCACCCGACCCCCGTTGAAGGATCCGTGCCAGCTGGTCGGCGGCGCCGTCCCCGCCTCCACCCGCACCCGTATCGCGCCTTGATCCCTTGGGTGCTCCTCCTCGAGCGACCCTTCGTCGGAAGCCGTCCGGGCGATCGTGATCGGCTCCAGACCCGCCTCGGTTGTGGGGCGGTGTCCGCATTGTGGGCCAAATGATACAGAATAAATGTAAGCCGCCGTCTGAAGACAGGATAGGTGCGGCGTCGGATGTCCGGAGGGAGGAGGCGGAGACTTACCTGTTGCGCCTCTCCACGGGGACGCAGAGCCCCGCCCCATCCGCCGGTAGCTCCGGGTGGGGAACCGTCTGCAGCGTAGCGAGTTGGGGCCGACCGGCGCGTACGAACACGCCGGCGATCGAGTCGTCGTAGACCTGTAGCCACTCGGGGTCGAGGGCGGTGAGGTTGTAGCCGGGGTATCCCTTCGGGAAGAGCACCATGTCCGTCTCGTCTCTCGCGAGCAGGTCCCGCCACGAGCCCACGCCGTTCTGGAAGCGGAGGTACTCGGCGTAGACGGAATCCGAGTACACCGTCTCGCGTCGGCCGTCCATCGAGACCCGGATCTCGGGTCCGAGGTGCCACAGCGCGTACTGACCCCAGTCGAAGAACGTGGCGACGTCGCCCTCGACCCCGGAGTCGGCGAGCCACGTCACCGCCCGGGCGGGGAACCCGATCGAGCGCACCGGGTCGATCTCGATGCAGCGGGCATCGCGGAGACCGGTGATCAGGAGGATTCCCGCCGCGAGGACGGTCGTGCCGACGACGACGAGCCGTTCGGGTGCGCCGGCCTCGCGCGGTGGGGTCTCACGACGCCAGGCGACGGCGAACGCGTCCGCGATCAGGACCGGAACCCCGATGGCGAACAGCTGGAGGTGTCGAACCGCGGTCAGCGGCAAGACGACGAGGACCACGAGCACCGTGAGCAGCGGCGCCGACAGGCGCCCCGGCGCTCGGAGCAGCGTCCACGACGCCAGGCCGGTGAGGGCCAGGTACACGAGCCCCGGCGCCGAGCGTACGCTCAGCGGCTGCCAATCCACGATGTCGGGTCGCGGCACGGTGGCCGTACGAAGCAGAAACTCGGGGAGGCCGACCCCGTACGGGTTCGCCAGCGTGGCGAGCGCGCAGAGGATCCCCACCCCGAGCGGGAAGCGGATCCGGGTCAGGAACGCCCGGATCGTCGGCTCCCTCGCCGCCGCCACGACCCGGGCCATCCCCCAGAGCCCCAGGACCCCGGCGCCCGCGAGCACGCCGCCGTGGAAGTTGATCCAGATCGCCAGGATCGGCGGCACCCACCAAAGCGAAGCCTCGTGGCCGTCCTCCACGCGGTGGAGCACGAGGACGACGAGCGTGAAGAAGAGAAACGTGAACATCTGGGGGCGCACCGTCGCGAGCCCGGGAACGAGCAGCAGCATCGTGGGCAGGAGCAACAGACCGGCGCGTAGGGGGTCCGACCCCCGACCGATCAAATGACGGTAGATGAGACCCACTACAAGCAATCCTATCAACGACTTGAGTGCGATCAACCCGACGCCGCCGGCCGCGTCGAAGACGATCGCGAAGACCACTTCGGACAGGAGCTCGTGGTTGATCCAGTCGTGCGGGCCGCTGAGATAGGAAAACGGGTCGATCCGCTCGAGACCGCCGGAGAGCGTGCGCTGTCCGAACCGGATGTGACCCCACAGATCCGGGTCCGCGACGGTCGACAGAAGCAACCGGGCCGCCGCCGCGAGGGTGATCACGGCCGCCACGGCCGACCACCACCGTTTCGTCATCTCCCCTCCTTCGACCCAGCAGGATCCGCGCGCCGCTGACGGCCGCAGACACGATCGCTCGAGGAGCGGCCTCGCAAGAACCTTGCAGATGCCCACCTGCGAGCGCCAACGTCGGGCGGCACGCCCGAGTCGCGGCCAACCCCGGATCGATCCGGCGGGAGGAAGACATGGCGAACCCAGCGATCCCCCCTCTGTTGGAGGCTCGATCTCCCGACGGGGGCTGGGGCGCCTATCCCGACCTCCCGGGACGGACCGAGACCACCGCGCTCGCGACGCTCGCGCTGTTTCGTGACGCGGCGGTCACGTCGAGCGAAGCGTCCTCCCGCGCGGGGCGTGAGGCCGCCGATTGGTTGACGGCCCGCCAGCTCGACTCCGGCGCCTGGCCGATCGGCGACGACGTGCCCGGGCCGAGCTGGACGACGTCGATCGCGTCGCTCGCCTTGTCGCACGCGCCGGACGGGCCGGAAGCCGACGCGCGAACGAACGGTGCCGCGGGCGCGGCGTGGCTCCTCACGCAGGAGGGTCGAGGGTCGCCCTGGTGGCTTCGCGTCCTGCGTCTGTTCCTACGCCGGCCGGCGACGGTGGCCCTCGACCCCGATCTCGTCGGCTGGCCGTGGGTGGCGGGCACGTTCAGCTGGGTGGAGCCGACCTCCTATGCGTTGCTCGCGCTCAAGCGGTTCCGTCCCCGGGGGATGGCGCGCAGCGCGGCGCGGATCGAAGAGGCCGAGCGGTTGCTGCTCGATCGCACGTGCGCGGACGGGGGGTGGAACTACGGAAACACGCGCGTCTTCGACGAGGAGCTCTGGTCCTATCCCGACACCACGGCGATCGCCTTGCTCGCGCTGGGCGACCGACCGGAGCACCCGGTCGTCCCGAGGGCGCTCGCTGCGCTCGAGAAGGGGATGCTCGGCAACGACTCACACCTGGCGCTCGGTCTGGCCGCCGCGGCGCTCGCGACGCATGGCCGAGACCCGGAGGCTCTCCGGGATCGACTCCGCGCCCGGCTCGCGGAGTGGCGGGGCGGTGCGATCCGTGGCTTGGCCTGGGCGGCCTTGGGGCTGTCGGGTGACGATCCGCTGGGGGTGCGCCGTGCTTAGCCGGAGGACGTTTCTGGGTGCGAGCGCCGCTGCCCTGGGCGCATCCCAGCTCGCGTGTCGAGACGATCGCCCCCGATTCCCGCCTTCGGCCATCCGCAAGCCGAGCTCGTCTCCCGTCGCGATCATCCCCGCGGCATCGTACGACGGCGCGCTCCTGGTCGAAGCGATCCGCGACGGCTTGCATGCGGTCGACGTAGATCCGACGGATCTACGCGTCGTGTTAAAGCCCAACCTGGTCGAGTTCGATCCTAAGGGAGTGATCAACACGCACCCCGGCATGATCGCCGCGGCCATCGAGGCGTTCCGGCTCGAGGGCGCGCGCGAGGTGTCGGTCGCGGAAGGACCCGGTCACCGGCGAGACGACGAATATCTCCTGACGGCGTCGGGTCTGCGGGATCACTTGAACGAGATGGGGGCGCGATACGTCGATCTGAACCACGATCGAGTCCGGAGAGTCCGACTCGAGACGAGCTTCACGGATCTCGGTGAGCTGTATCTGCCGGAGACGGTCCTGGACGCCGATCTGCTCGTGTCGCTGCCGAAGCTCAAGACGCATCACTGGGCGGGCGTCACGCTCTCGATGAAGAACCTCTTCGGGATCGTTCCGAGCGCGATCTACGGCTGGCCCAAGAACGTGTTACACTGGGCGGGTCTCGAGGGCAGTATCCTGGATATCAATGCCGCCCTCGACGTGCCGCGATT
>JAKSCH010000360.1 GCA_022360695.1 Gemmatimonadota bacterium | reverse complement strand
TCTCCGCTTCGCTCAGATCGTCGAACACGCAGGTTACGAGCTCGAATTCGCGCGTCGATAGGGCCAGCCGGGTCGCTACTTCATCCCATTGATGGTCGGAAAAGATGGAGTGTCCGGGATGTCGCCGTGGTCTTGCCATTGTCATGCTCCTTAGACGCACCCCATCACGTTACGTCTAGACAATGACTGAGTGTGGGAGGGGGCGCGCAAACATCCGCGCCCTTGGCACGGGGAGCTGACTACGCTTACGGCATGTCGAATCGCCAACGCTTCACATACTGTACGCCTAGCGAATCTTCCTCAATTCCGTATAGGTACGAGCCCCTGATTACGGAAACGTCAACGTCGCCGGCCACCGTCAGCGAATTGACGAACGTACCCGCGGAGTCGAAGACGTCCCACACGCTGTGGGTCGCTTGAGCCGAGGGCCACTCGCTCTCCACCCAGAGCCTTCCGCGGTCGTCGAAGCGGATCTGGCGGAACGCGGGCCATGTGTCAGGAAACTCGAGCTCGTCGAGAAGCTTACGGTAAGCTCGCAGAACCATCTCGAAATCCCCGGCGGACTCGAGAAGTCGATCTGTGTAGCGTTGTTGGTCCGAGCGCGTTGCTCGGCGGTTCTCCACATCGCGCGTTAAACGCCCGGTCATTCTTGCGTCGGCGCCCCGGACCGGGGGTCCGACGTCGTACTCATACAAGGCGATGTCGTAGGATTCGCCGGTCCCGAAGGCGATCTGCCCACTCGGGCCGACCGCCCACGCCGCCTTGCGCTGAAACGGCTCGCTTGCCACCACCATCGTCTCGGCGGTGCGCTCGACGAGCTGGCCCGGTCCGGCCGCGGTGATCAACGTGTCCAGCACAACGCCGTCTATGCCGATACGAAGGAGCCAGAATTTCCCGTCTCGCTCGGGATCGGGCGGCATGCCGTTGCCAGCGAGAGCGCCCAGGAGGACACTCCCACTCCCCACGAACTCTAGGCCCAGGGAGAAAGATGCCGATGCCTCGACTCGCTCGGTCGCCAACAG
>JAKSCH010000303.1 GCA_022360695.1 Gemmatimonadota bacterium | reverse complement strand
TGCAATCTTTGCCAGCGCTGCCGCAACCGCCCCGCTCTCCCGGCGCGGCACGACGACGACGCCATCGGCATCGCCGACCACGACATCGCCTGGATCCACCGTGACGCCGCCAAGCGCGATGGGCAGGCCGACCGATCCCGGGCCATCCTTGAGCGGCGAGTTGGGTGTGAGGCCAACGGCAAAGGTCGGCAGGCCAACCTCCCGAATCCCCGTTAGATCGCGCACCAGGCCGTCCGTCACCGCCGCGACGATACCGGCGTTGCGCGCCATGCCGAGGAGCATGTCGCCCAGGACGGCGGCAGTCTCGCAGCCGTCCGTAGCGACGACCAGCACGTCGCCGGGCCGGGCGAACTTGAGCGCCGCATAGGGCGCCAGGTTGTCGACCGGCCGCGACCGCACGGTCAGGGCCGTGCCGACAAAGCGGGTCTTTTCCGAAATCGGCCGGATGCGGTGGCTGAGCGCGCCGCGCCGCCCCTGGGCATCGACGACCCATCCGGTCGGGGCGTCTTGGAAGGGTGCCAGTTCGTCCAGGGTCGGGCGCGGAAAGTCGGCGCGGATGGTCAGCTTAGCCGGGTCGGCCATCAGTTCGCTCCGTCGCTGTTTGATGGGATCAGGGCCTCGCCGTCGGCACCGAACACACGGGCGGTGGCCAGATCGAGATAGAGATCACAGCTATGGCCGACGGCAAAGCCGGGATCGCCGGCGACTCGGGCCGTCAGGGACGCGCTGACCTGTGGCAGGGCCGCGGTCACGACGCTTTCGGCGCCCAAAGCCTCTACCTGAATCACCTGTCCGGCAACCCGCGCCATGTCATCGCCGGCCCGGGCGCCGAGACTCACATTCTCGGGCCGGATGCCGAAAGTCAGTTCCGTGCCGGGCGCGCGTTCCGGCATGCGCTCGGCCGGTACCTGGAGCCTGCAGTCGCCGACGGCAAGGGTGCGGCCCCCCGGCGCGTCGGTGACCACGGCGGGCAACAGGTTCATCGGCGGATTACCGAGGAAGCCGGCGACGAAGGTATT
>JAKSCH010000088.1 GCA_022360695.1 Gemmatimonadota bacterium | reverse complement strand
TTCCCACCCGGCCTTGTCCGTCGCCGACCGCGACGAGCGCCGTGAACGAGAAACGCCGACCACCTTTGACCACTTTCGAGACGCGGTTGATGAAGATGACGTTCTCTTTGAAGTTGTCACCGTCGTCTCGTCGCTTTCCTCTCGCCATGTGTCCTCTCGTCAGAACCGCAGGCCGCCCTCGCGGGCGCCCTCCGCAAAAGCCTTGACGCGGCCGTGATACGGATACCCGCCGCGATCGAAGACGACATCGGTTACCCCGTTCTCCGTCGCCTTGGCCGCCAACCGCTTCCCGGCCGCGAACGCATGAGCCACCTTCCCGCTCCGATCGTCGCTGTCGCCGCGCTCGACCCCACGTGTGGATACGCCCAGCAGGGTAACGCCACGATCATCGTCGACGAGCTGCCCTTCGAGGTGCTTCAAACTTCGAAAGACGACGAGCCGCGGACGACCGTCCGTACCCCGGATCTTCTTCTTGATCCGGGCGTGCCGCCGCATCCGCAGCTGTCGTCTGAGCTTTGCTTGACTCTTCATCGATCGTTCGCGCTTCGCATCGTTTCGGTTCGGGCGGCGTTGACCGCTCGCCCCTTCGTTAGCCGGCCGCGACGGTGGCCTTACCGGCCTTGCGTCGCACGTACTCGCCCAGATAGCGGATCCCCTTCCCCTTGTAGGGCTCCGGGGGCCGCACGCCGCGGATCTCCGCCGCGAGCTGGCCGACCTTCTCCTTGTCGATCCCCGACACCACGATCAGCGTGGGCGATTCGACCTTGAGCTCGACGCCCTCCGGCGGCTCGACGTCCACCGGGTGGCTGAACCCGACGTTGAGCACGATCGCCTTGCCCTTCTGGTCCGCCTTGTAACCGACACCCTGGATCTCGAGCCGCTTCTCGAACCCGTCTCTCACGCCCGTCACCATGTTCGCCACCAGCGTGCGCGTCAGACCGTGGAGCGCGCGATGCCGCGGCTCGTCGCTGGGCCGCGTCACCGACACGACGCCATCATCCAGCGCGATGCTCATGTCGCCGTCGAACGACCGCGCGAGCTCGCCTTTCGGTCCTTTCACCGACACGTGGCTGCCGTCGACCTTCACTTCGACGCCGTCCGGCACCGGGATCGGCTGTTTCCCGATTCTCGACACTTGTCACTCCCTAGCGGCGGATCGGGCCGCCTTAATAGACCTTCGCCAGGACTTCGCCGCCGACGCGTTCCCGTCGGGCTTGCCGGTCCGTCATCAGACCCTTCGACGTCGAGAGGATCGCGATCCCCATCCCTGCGCGGACTTTCGGCACCGACTGCGAGTCCACGTACTTGCGGAGACCCGGCTTCGATATCCGCTCGAGCTTCCGGATCACGGGGCGATCATCTGTAGTGTACTTCAGGTACACGCGCAGCCGGCCGTGCGCGTCGTCGTCGAGAACCTTGTAGCCGAGCACGAAGTGATTTTCCGCTAGAATCCTCGCGATCTCGATCTTGATCCTCGACAGCGGAATGTCGACCCGACGGTGACCCGCGTGACCCGCGTTGCGGACCCGAGTGAGCATATCGGCGATGGGATCTGTCATGCTCATGCTACCAACTCGCCTTTCGGACGCCGGGGATCTCGCCCCGAAGCGCCTGCTCGCGAAAGCAGATTCGGCAAAGACCGAACTTCCGGATGTACGCTCGCGGCCGTCCGCAGCGCGTGCAGCGCCGGACCGTTCTCGAACTGAACTTCGGCTTTCGGTTCGCTTTCTGAATCAGCGATGTCTTCGCCATCAAATCGTCCTGGTTCCTTTGCGCGCCATACGTCGAGCCGTCGCCGGATTCGCGATCATACGACCACCGGCGTTTCGCCTCTGAACGGCATCCCCATCTCCCGCAGCAGGACCAACGCCTCGTCGTCGCGGTCCGTGCTCGTGACGAACGTGATGTTCAATCCGTGGATCTTGACGATCTCGTCGTAGTCCACCTCTGCGAACACCATCTGCTCCTTGATGCCGACGGTGTAGTTGCCCCGGCCATCGAACGCGCGGCTGTTGAAGCCGCGGAAGTCGCGAACGCGGGGCACCGCCGTGCTGATGAACCGATCGAGGAACTCGTACATCCGCGAGTCACGAAGCGTGACCATCGCGCCGATCGGCATCCCCTCACGCAGGTTGAAGTTCGAGATCGACTGTCGAGCCTTCGTGATCACGGGTCGCTGTCCCGAGATCACGGCCAGCTCGTTGGCCGCGGACTCGAGGAGCTTCGGGTTGTCCTTGCCCTCACCGAGACCCGCGTTGAGGACGATCTTCACGAGCCGCGGTACCTGGTGCGGGTTCTCGAACCCGAACGCATCGGCGAGCTTCCCACGAACCGTGTCTTCGTAGTGCTTCCGCAGTCGCGGCTTTCCGTTGTTCGTGCTCATCCTCTATCTCAGCCCGCCGTTGGAATCGGGTTGTCGCAACGCTTGCAGATGCGCTCGATCGTCCCGTCCTCATCATGCCTTCGGCTCACGCGCGTCGGCTCGTCGCAGTGTGGGCACACCAGCATCACGTTGGAGGCCCGGATGGGTGCCTCGAACGTCATGATGCCGCCTTCCGGATCCCGCTGTGTAGGTCGCCGGTGGTGCTTGCGCATGTTCACATCGGCCACGACGACCTGACCCTTGGCCGGGATGGTCCGCAGGACCTGACCGGTCGCCCCGCTGTAGTTCCCCGCGATCACCCTGACGGTGTCACCGGTTCGGACGTTCAGCCTGTTGCGCGTCATGTTCCTCGTCCTCGTGCTCGTACCCGGAGACCGTCTCAGATCACTTCGGGTGCGAGCGAAACGATCTTCATGAACCGCTTGTCGCGCAGCTCACGCGCCACCGGTCCGAAGATGCGCGTCGCCGTCGGCTCACCCGCATCGTTGATGATCACGGCCGCGTTCTCGTCGAAACGTATGTAGCTCCCGTCGGGACGACGGCGCTCCTTCGCCGTCCGCACCACCACGGCGCGTACGACCTCCCCCTTCTTCACGTTGCCTCCGGGGATGGCGTCTTTGACGGTCGCGACGATCACGTCGCCCACGCGGGCGTATCGCCGTCGCGAACCCCCGAGCACGCGGATGCAGAGCGCGCGTCGGGCCCCCGAGTTGTCCGCGATGCGGACTATCGACTCCTGCTGGATCATCTCGTGCTCTCCACTACTCGGGGCGCTCGATCAGCTCCAGTACCCGCCACCGCTTCCGCTTCGAAAGCGGGCGAGTCTCTTCGATCCGCACCACATCACCGATTCGGTACTCGTTCTCTTCGTCGTGCGCCTGATAGTGCTTGCGACGGCTCACCTGCTTTCCGTACAGCGGGTGGGCCAGCCGACGCTCCACCGACACGACGACGGTCTTCTCCATCCGGTCGCTGACGACCGTGCCCTGCCGGACCTTCCGTCGGCCTTTCACAGCCGTATCCTCAGCCATCCGCGTTCTCCTCGACGGTACCGGCCAGCGCGGCCTCGGCGGCCCGCTCGTGCTGGATCGTCTTCAGTCGTGCGATCTCGCGTCTCAACGTCCGGAGCAGCGACGGGTTCTCGAGCTCCTCGAACGCGGATCGATACCGAAGCCGCGCGAGCTCCTCGGTCGCTCGTGCGATCTCCTCCGCGACTTCTTCTTTCGTCAGGTCCCGGATCTCCCTCGGATCGAGCGCCACCTACTCCTCCCGCACTATGAAGCGCGTCTTGACGGGCAGCTTCGCGGCCGCCAGCTCCATGGCGCGGCGAGCCAGATCGACCTCCACGCCCTCGAGCTCGAACATCACGCGGCC
>JAKSCH010000163.1 GCA_022360695.1 Gemmatimonadota bacterium | reverse complement strand
TCGATGTCGCGGGTCAAGCGATCGGACGCGCCGAGGTGAGGTCGGGGCGCCGGCTCCCCCTCGCGGAACGGGCTCGGGGTCACTCGTCGGAGTCGGCGGTGGGCTCGAGCTCGCGAGTCGGGAGCCACGCGTCCGCCGCCGCGGAGTAGTACTTCTCGGGAATCTCGTAGCGCTTCTGGAGCGTCTTCTCCCGGCTCGCCGCGGACGCGGAGATCTCTTCCGCCAGGTAGCGGAACCAATACCCCGTGCGGTGCCCCTTCAACTGCGACGAGTAGGCGTAGAACTGGAGCCGGTCCCAGTAGCTCGGAACCAACGGATACCAGATCTCGCGCACGAGCTTGCGGCTCACCGATCGATACCGGTAGGCGATCCCGAGCTCGGTGATGATGTCGAGGAAGATGTTCAGCTGGACCCGCAGCTCTTCGTCTTCCGAGAGTTGGGCGAACTTCTCACGGTCCCCGATCGGCTGGTCGAGCCACCGATTCACGGCGCTCCGCATCTCGACCATGTCCGGGCTGTTCATGCGTTGTATGAACGACATGGCGCCGCTGATCCGAAAGTGGCGGACCGTGTACGCGAGCGATGCGACGGTGAGGACGAACCCCAGCGTCCACCCGATGAGCGGCACGAGATCCGTCATCGCTCCCGAGACCGGACTCGCGACGGCGAACGCATCCTCGCGGTGGCTGTGGCGGCTACTGGTCGACCGCTTCGATGAGCGTCACCGGCTGCACGAGCTCGACGGGGGCGGGGAAGCGCTCGTTCGGTAGCCAATGGTACTGAAGGTCGCCGGCCAGTCGCATGATCATTTGATCGGCACAGGTGTGGCCGGTGCTCTCCGCGAGCCCTACCCCTTTTGCGTATCCGCCGGGATCCACACGGAGTCGCACGCTGCCCCGTACGAGGATCGAGCCGAGCCGGCGCAGCACGTCGCAGTTCGCGGGCAGGCGCATGAGCCGCACGATCTGGAGTCTGCGCTCCGGCGGCTCCTGCACGACCGCCCCATCGCTCGCCGTGATCGCCGGCGGTCCGAACCGGACGTCGACCGGATCCCCACCCGTGGCGTCGACGCCCTCGAGGTGTGCGTTCGCGTTCCACGTCGCTTCCGTGCGAAGTCCGGGGAGGAGCAGGAAGAAGCCCACGTGGAGCGCCGCCGCCGCCGCGAGGGCCCACGCAAGCACCGTTCGGTGCTGCTTCCGTAGCTCATCAGCCCGTGATTTCATGGGCCTGCTCGACGACCTCCGACCTATGCGTCCGGTACCACCAGCCTAGTGACCGTAGCTCAATACCCGCGTGATCCGCCAGTCCTCATAGCCCAAAGCTCCATCCTGGTCGTGGAGGAACTCGAGGTCCTGCGCCCGGGCCGTCGGCGTCCACAACGTAGCCGAGAGCGCGCACAGAAGAGCCAGCGTCGATTTCGAGGTCACGATGGGAGCTGCCCATCGCGAGAGGATCCGAGTGCACGTCGACCTACGTTCGACGCGTGACAGCGGTTTCCGGATCGCTCCGCTGCCGATCCGCCCGACCGTTCCCCAGAGTGGGGCTCACAAGGAACCGGCCGGGGTCACCAGTAGATCCATCGTCCGAATCGCTAGGTGCGGGCGTGTGCCTGCTGCTTGGCGTTCTCTCACTCCGGTAGGCTCACCAGCAGTGCCTTACCGCTGATCCACGCAGCTACACCACCGAGCAACAGGCCGGTGATGAACGATTCGGCTGCCCAGCTCACGGAAACACCCAGTGACTCGAGAAGGGCGAGTAGGGCAGCGATCGGAACGAGGCTCGCTACGAGACCCGTAATCCAAAGTGCAAGCCAGCTTCGTGGCTCGATGCCCTGCCGGTGTAGTGCCCTGCGTTGGAGGAACCCGGCCACAGTACCCCCACCGACCAGAGTAACGATCGGTTCGACGGGCCCCGGAATCCGACCCCAAACACCAACCGCCGTCAGTGGAAGACTAACAGCCGCCATCAGACCGAAGCCTGTCGCGGTGGCAATGATCCATGAAGAAATGCGTACCGAGCGAGTACGTAGCTGCAGCGCTTGCACGCCACCTAGAACCGTGCCCAAGACCGACAACACGACGACGTCTGCAACGGCGAACCGGAGATTGTTATCGAACTGCTCGAACTGCCAGTGAAGGTCCATATCGAACCCGAACTGGACGAACATACCCGCTTGTAGGGCTGCGACGAATCCAGACGAAGTCCCGAGAGCGTTGGCCAGTACCCACTTCGTGTGCAGCTTCGGATCCATTGGCCAACCTATCCGCTAGAGGACTCGATACGAGGCCGCCGAGCGCGAGCCGGGGGGAGAGTCAGGTGTCCACGTCTGCGAGACGAAACTGGACCGCCCGGTAGGTTCGCACCAGAATGATCAGCAAGCCAGCCACGAACCACGGACTTTGCGCGGTCAGGCTCATCGCGTCTCGGATATCGAGAGATCCGCCCGAGCTCTGATTCGTGAGCGACACGACCCCGACCACGATGGTCGAGTACACGAGTGCAACCAACGTGGCGCGCAACAGCGTCGCGGTGGTTTCGGCCATCTTGCCCGCCGTCGAGAGGAACCGGTGGAGGGGCGCGTCCGCGTAGCGGCTCAGACGATACCACAGGCGTCCGACGACGGCCGATTGACGTTCGATCTCGAGCAACCACCAGCCGATGCTCAGCTTCTCGTCCAGATTGGCGATGAAACGACGTAGCGCCTGGCGCCGTGCCCGGCGCTCATAGCGCCGAAACTCCTCGAGCATGTTGGCGTCCGGCGACAGCCGCGCCGTGATCGTGTCGTAGAGAAGGCTCGACCGAAGAGTCCGTATCGTCTCCAGGCTCACCGGTATGTCGAACTCGCGGATGGCAGCGAACATGGACAGCCAGAGGCTCGCGCTCGTTCGTTCGAACCACTCTACGTGCTCCGTCTCGAAACCGTACATCCACTCGAACGTCGCGGCTTCCGATCGGGCGGTGAGCGCGTCGATGTCGACGCGCGGTAGGGGAGAGAACATCGAGTGGAAGACCTGGACCATCCCCTCCACGTCGCCCCGGGCTTGCCGTCGGAACATCTCGACCTGATGGGTTCTCGTACGGCGCGTCGCCGGGGCGCAGGCCCCGAAGTCGACGAATGCCAGTCGGTTCTTGGGAAGGACCATCACGTTCCCCGGGTGGGGATCCGCGTGGAAGAACAGGTTCTCGAACAGCGACCAGTGTCGAATTCGCAGAAGGCGCTTGGCGACCTTCTTCGGTTTGATTCCGAACGCCTCGCGCGCAAAGTGCAGATGTTCGGGCCTGTCGGACTCGATCGCACCGAGCAAGTCGATCAGCCATATACCGCCGGTCAATAGCTCGGATACCAGAAGTCGGGCGCAGCTCAGCTCCGGATACACCTTGGGGACGTACAGGAACCGCAGCCCGTCCTCCTTCGCTCGGCGGCGAAGGATCTCCTGAAACCGCGCTTCGACACGAAAATCGAGCTCCTCGAACAGCATGGTCCGCAGGCCCTCGCGAAGCGTGTCCGACGTGCCGGGCCGGATGACGGTCATGAGTTCGGCCATACGTAACATCGAGCTGATAATTCGAAGGTCCGCCGCGACATCGTCGCCCACTCCGGGACGTCGCACCTTGACCGCCACTCGTTCGCCCGATCGAAGCTCCGCCTGATAGACGCATGCGAGCGACGCCGATCCGATCGGATCCGGATCGAAGACCCTGAAGAGGTCCCTCATGCTGCGGCCCGTGGCGTTCTCGATCTCCCGTACCGCGATGTCGGACGGCATCGCCGGCATGTCGTCCAGCAGCCGGCCCAGCTCGAAGCAGGTGTCCGAACGGAGGAGATCGTGCCGCAGCGACAGTTGCTGGCCGAGCTTCACGAAGGTTCCGCCGAGCTTCTCGATACGAGCCCGCAGTCGTCGGCCCGTGCGCAGGGGCGAGGATCGTCCGCGCACCCGATCCCAGACCTGCGCCGCGAGAAAGGAGATCGCGACCGGTGCGAACCGAAGCAGCCGTCGGAAGACGCGAAACGGGGTCGTTCGAAAACGCTCCGGAGACCTCTGCGCGAGATCCGGCGGCTCGGGCGCCTCACCTCCCAAGCGGAGCGGTCTGGGTAGCGCTCCGAGGATGTCCGCGTTCGCGAGGCTCGCGGCCCGCGCTTCCAACGAGGAGGACGGCGACGACCTCGCGAACGATCGCAGCTCATCGAGGCGGCGCGGCACCCTCGCCGACCGCGAGGTACCGCGGGGCATGGACAGTGCCTTAGAGGCGGATGCCTCTGATCACGCGGTACACGCGCTTTCCTTGTCGTCGCGCTTCACGGGTTCGAACCAGGTCGCGAGGGATCTTGATCATCGTCTCGAACGCCGCCTCGTGCGCCGCGAGAAGGTTCTCCGGAAGGTCTCTCAGCGCTCCATCCCGTCGGCTGTCGGCTGAAGACTTGCTCAACTTGCTGTACTTCTTCCCGGCCTCACCGAGCGCGCCGAGCCCCCTCCGCTCGAGCACGCCGAGAACGTGTGCGGCTCCTGACGAGTATCGGGCCGGCCCTTCCACGGCATCCGATCTCTTCTCGACCTTGACTACCCTCGCATGCCGGAGTTGCTCCGCGAAGGACGTTTGATCACTCATTGTCATATCCTGGTAGCGGTCTTGGACGTATTCGACAGTGCTTTGCTGTCTCAAATAAGGTCGATCAAACGTCGTCGTCTCTTCTGCTTCTTCTCGACGACGACGATCACGGGTACGATGTGCGCGTCTTGGGGGACCTCCAGCATGGCGACGTGTTCGTCGAGGGCTTCGCCGATCTTCCGGATCAGCGGGCCGCGCCCTTGCTTCAGCTTCTTTACGCGCTTTCGCTTCGCCTTACCCAAGTCCATGAGAATCGGCGTGTAGTCGCCAGGCTCGCGATTCAAAGGCGCCTCCATACAGTCCCCCTTACATCGTGTGCGTAGTGCTCTGCCGGATTATTCCTTCCACACAGGGACGACGGGATCCGACGTACGACCACTATGAAGATAGGGTGCGGCTGCGCGAGCCAACAAGACCTCCGGCGACCGTATGTCGAGGTATGGTGACAGATGATCAAAGACACTATGGTATAGACGCCACAGCGGGGATATTCACTGGCAACCGCTGTCTATCCGTCTATGGTCACAGCTCGTCGGGTCGACCCCGTGGCAGCCCACGCAATCGGCCGTATCGTTGAGCGGACCCCTCGACGCCGAGAGGAGCGAGATCATCGACACGCGCGCACGCCAACGCCCGGACGCCACGCCGGTCCGTGAAGTCGGATCGCACAGGAGCGCCGACTCTCCGCTGGAGACGCTGATCAGGGGGCTCGACGAGCGCACCATCGAGCCGGAGCTCATGGACGATCCGGCGATCGATGATGCATCTATGGGGACTGCCCTGGATGGTTTGGGGCGAGTCCACGCGATGACGGGAAGCATCAGGCTGTTGTGGCCGATCATCGAGCGGTGGGCGTACTCGAACCGATACCGCGGTATCTTTCGAGTTCTCGACGTGGCGAGCGGCGGAGGCCAGCTGACCATCGCGATCGCGCGGCGTCTTGGCCACGCAGGCGTGTCCGCGAAGGTGCATGGCTGCGATCTGAGCTCGACCGCCGTGGAGTATGCGAACGATCGAGCGATGCGAGCGGGTGTCGACGCGGAGTTCTTCCAGATGGACGCGGTGGAGGATCTTCCGGACGGGTACGACGTCATCACGTCGTCGCTCTTTCTGCACCACCTGGAGCGAGACGAGGCGGTGCGGTTCCTGAGTCGGGTCAAGGCGAGGTGTCGGCATTTTCTCGTTCACGACCTCCTGAGAAGTCGTTGGGGGTTCGCGCTGGCGTACGTGGGCGTCCGCGCTCTGCGGTGCGGTAGGGTGTGCTACTCGGATGCACCCGGCTCGGTCTCGTCGGCGTTCACGATCGAGGAGGTCCGAGCGCTGGTGAAGGATGCGGAGTTGGAGGGCGCCGCCATCGAGGCCCGCTTCCCGGCCCGCTTTCTACTGTACGGCACGATCCGATGACGGAAACGGACCTGCGGGACATCCCTCGGGACTGGGACGTCGTCGTGGTCGGAGCCGGTCCGGCGGGCAGCATCGCGGCGGTCGAAGCCAGTCGGTACGGTCGCAGGGTGCTGCTGGTCGACCGGCAGCGGTTCCCACGCTACAAGGTCTGTGGTGGGTGCCTGAACGGAAGAGCTCTTGGCGAGTTGTCGGCCGCGGGCCGGCTCGAGATGATTCGCCGACGCGGCGCGGTCGCGCTCCACACCTTCACGATCACCACGGCCGATCGGCGTTTCGACTTGCCTCTGCCGACCGGGCTCGCGATTTCCAGACCGGCGCTCGATACGTCGCTCGCCACGGCCGCGGCGGAGGAAGGCGCCGTCTTCGTCGATGGCTGCAAAGCGAAGCTGCTACAGATGCACGACGACGCTTGTCGGTTGCGGTTGGTGCAGAAAGAACACGACCTCACCGTGTCGGCGAGGATCGTGCTTGCCGCGGATGGCCTGGTGCGTCCGACCATGCGGAGCGTAGATGACGCCAAGGCCTACCGCAGCCGCTCGCGCATCGGTGCCGGGGTCATGGTTCGCGACGTGGAGGATGTCTTCCCACCCGGACGGATCTTCATGGGAGTCGGGCGAGGCGGCTATTGTGGGGTCGTGCGGGTGGAGGATCAATCGCTGAACGTCGGGTCCGCCCTGGACGTCGACTTCGTCGACGAATGTGGCGGGGTCGGACCGGCCTCGATCGCCCTCCTACAGGAGACCCAGCTTCCGATCCCGGCGGCGTTGGACGACGACGTCCGCTGGTGGGGCACTCCGCACCTCACGCGGTCACACGGGCGCAGGAGTGGTCATCGATTGCTCGCGTTGGGCGACGCGGCCGGATACGTCGAGCCCTTTACCGGGGAGGGCATGGCCTGGGCATTGGCGTCGGGGCGGGCGGCGGCGGTCCTCGCGAGCCGTGCGATCGACAGGTTCGACGATGGGGTCGCCCAGCAGTGGGAGCGTCGCCACCGTGCGACCGTCGCGTCGGCTCAGCGCCGTTGCCGCGTGATCGCCGAGACGCTTCGGCGCCCCTTGCTGGTCTCCGGACTGTCCCAGGTCCTGACGCGCGCACCCTCGCTCGCGGCCCCGCTCATCAAGGCCATGAATCAGCCAACCAGCTAGCACGGATGTCTCTATGAGCTTCAAAGTCGTCGGTCACGGAGTGGCCGTCCCGGAGGGTTCGCTCGACAAGGCGCAGTCCATCGAGATCGCCAAGACGCTCTGCCATACGGACCGTCAACGCCGCATGGTCCCCGTGTTGTACCGCACGGTGAGAGTAAAGAAGCGACACAGCGTGCTGATGGAACGTGGGAGCGACGGCGACACGCGCCCACGGTACGAGCTGATGGGCGGTCCGGCGCGGGCGGGCGACCTCGGGCCGAGCACCGGCGCTCGTATGAAGATCTATGAGACCGAGGCCGTTCCGTTGGCAGCCAGCGCGGCTCGACGTGCCATCCGAGATGGCGCGCTGAGGCCCGGTGACATCACCCACCTCGTCACGGTGTCGTGTAGTGGCTTCTTCGCGCCCGGCGTCGACATCGCGCTCATGAAGCAGCTCGATCTCCCGCCGACGGTGGAACGCGCCCACGTCGGCTTCATGGGCTGTCAGGGGGCGCTAAACGGAATCCGGGTCGCGCGTGGGATCGCCGAAAGCAGGGAGGAGTCGAACGTGCTCCTGTGCGCCGTCGAGCTCTGCAGTCTGCACTACCATTACTCCGCCGACCGCGAGCTGATGACGGCGAACGCGCTGTTCGCGGACGGCGCCGCTGCGATCGTCGGCTCGAACCGGCCCGGAGCGGATGGTTGGGCCGTGCGCGACACGGGCGCGTGTCTGATCCCCGAATCACAGGATTCGATGACCTGGCTGATACGGGACAACGGATTCGTGATGAGCTTGTCTCCGACCGTGCCGAGCATCATCGAGGATCGCCTTCAGGAGTGGCTGGATCGTTGGCTGTCCGATGCCGGCCTGACGCGTGACGACATCGGCACTTGGGCGGTGCACCCGGGAGGACCTGCGATCCTCTCCGCGGTCGAGAAGGCCCTTGCACTGCCCGCGGATGCGCTCGCCGTGTCAAAACGGATCCTCAGCGAGTACGGGAACATGTCTTCACCCACGATCCTGTTCGTGCTCGACGAGCTCCGGAGCAGAGGCGCCGCCCTCCCGTGCGTCGCGATCGCCTTTGGCCCCGGCTTGATGACGGAGGCGGTGCTGTTCGCATAGTCGGAGCTCGCCGGATCCGAGCTCCCGCGTGGTCCGACCTAGAGTGCCTCGAGCCGGTCGGTTCTGAAGTAGACCAACAGGCTCGAGACGATCGCAGAACCGCTGATCCACGTCATCTGGGGCCCCGGGGGTACCGCGAGGTCTCCCAGATCGATGAACAGGAAATACCCGAGGTCACCGAGCCCCCCCACGAGAGCGCACAGGAAGATGGCGGCGACGCTCCGCCGCCAAACGTAGACGCTGCCGACCAGCGTGACCAACCCGAACCACCCGAGATTGAACGCATGTTGCTCGAGCGTGGCGACTACGGCCGAAGGGTAGCTCATCTGTAATGACGAGAGATCCACTCTTCCCGCTATGCCGTGTAGCGCTTCATCG
>JAKSCH010000427.1 GCA_022360695.1 Gemmatimonadota bacterium | reverse complement strand
TGTTGGGATCGACGGGATCGGCCTGCACGTGCGTGTAGTACCAGGCGCGCTGGCGCAGGTTGTTGTCCGAGTTGGTGCGGGTCCAGGTGGCGCCCCCGTCGTCGGAGCGGTAGACGCCCCCGTCCGGCTCGGCCTCGATGATCGCCCACACCCGGTCCGGGTCCGCGGGGGCAACCGTCACGCCCACCTTCCCCACGATCCCCTCGGGCAGACCCCCGCCCAGCTTGGTCCACGTGTCACCACCGTCGGTCGTCTTGTAGACACCGCCCTCCTCCGCGCCCGAGATGAGCGCCCACGGCTTGCGTTCCCCGCGCCACATCCCCGCATACAGAATGCGCGGATTGGTCATGTCCATGGCCAGATCGGACGCGCCGGTCGAGTCGTTCAGCGCGAGCACGTGGTCCCACGTCTCCCCGCCGTCGCGCGAACGGAAGATGCCGCGTTCCGGGTTCTTCCCGAAGGGATGGCCCAGCGCCGCCACGTACACCAGGTCGTGGTCGCGCGGGTGCACCTCGATCCGGCCGATCTGCCCGGCCTCCGGGAGCCCGACGTGCGCCCACGAGTCCCCGCCGTCCGTGCTCCGGTACATACCGGTCCCCTTCGACACGTTGCCGCGGATGCAGGCCGAGCCCGTGCCGACGTAGATCACGTTCGCGTCGCTGTCGGCGACGTCGATGGCCCCGATCGACCCGTTGTCGAAGTAGCCGTCGGAGACGTTCGTCCAGTTGAGCCCGGCATCGACCGTCTTCCAGACCCCCGCGCCGGTGCCGCCCATGAAGTACGTGAGCGGGTCTTCCGTGATGCCCGCGACCGCCGTGCTGCGGCCGCCGCGCGGCGGGCCGATCGAGCGGAAGCTGAGCCCCGCGACATCGGCCGAGTCGAAGACGACGGGTTCCTGAGCGGCGGTCGCGCGCGGATGCGTCGTGCCGACGAGCGCGGCCGCGACGAGCGCGAGGTTCGACAGGGCGATCTCCGAACGCGAGAGACGGAGGAGGCGACGACTCATGGGGGTTCCACTCCTGTGACGTTTGGATTCCGGCGTGCGGTCGCGGAACGCGCTCGACCGCGCGGCAACGTAGACGCGGTCGAGGAGCGCGACAATCGCCCGACCTACGGGCGTAGCGAGAGCCGCTGCGTGCCGGCGATGTGCGCGATTCGATCGTCCTCGATGCCGGCCCGATCCGCGATGTCCCCCCACCCCGCCACGGCGTCGACGACCTCGCCCAGGATGCTCAAGGCCCGCGCCCGTTTGAGGTCGCAGAAGCGCCCGAACGCGATCACGTCGTCGCTCGAAAAGCCGCGCCTCTTGGCGTTGAGGCTCATCTGGTGGGTCGATGTGAACCGACCGGCCGGGTTGTAGCTGTACGTGACGTCGAACGCGGGGGCGAGCGACCAGATGCCTTCGCGATCCATGAGGAACGCAATGTTCTTCACGTGGTCGTCCTGGTTGCGCGCCACGAGGTTGAAGATGGCGCGACGATACTGCTGCTCGATCTGCGCTTGGGGGAGACCGAGGGCCCGCATCGTCTCGATCATCTGCTCGTACGAGTAGGCGCCCGCCGCGTTGTAGTCGAAGTGACGCATCGCCGCGAGCGACTGCATGTGCAGCTTGCTACCGGCTCGCGTCCGGTCGAAGCGGCGAGTCATGAAATGTCGCCGTCCCCCTTCTTCGAGTAGCGCGCAGGGCTCCATGCGGATCCGCGCGGCGACCGCCATCTCGTGGTACGCGTACTCGATGGCCCCGTACCCGAGCGACGTGCCGACCTCGCGATCGTCGTCCGAGCGTACCCCGTCGAACTTCAGGATCCAATGCGAGAATCCGGGCTCCGGATCGACCTGGCCGGAGCGTAGGACGCCCGTGTCCGGGTTCCAAGCGACGACCGCTTTCGCTCGCGCACCGCCCGCCGAAGTGCCGACGTGGAAGATCCGGTTCATCGCCTCCGCGTCGTGCTCGACATCGGCCGCGAGGGTCTTCCGCTCGCGGAGCGTGCGTTCCGCCAGCTCGACCAGCTCGGCCAGGTCCAGGTCGCCCGCCGGACCTTCGGGACCACGAACGGGGCGGTATTCGAGCGCGCCCATCCCACGCGTGCCGATGTAGCAAAGCCGCTCGACCGGGTTGAACGAGTCGGGCGTTCGACCTCGGCGGGCCAGCCAGGCGTCGATGAGCGCGTGTCCGAAGCGGTCGGGCAGCGAGTCCGCCAACAGCCCGGGGAGTCCCTTGAACGCACGCTCCGGGAGCGATGGAAACTGGTAGATGCGGCGCGAAAGCGGCATCTCGAGCGGAGCCACTTCGATGCGGCTCCGCGAGAAGCGGCGCTCGTACTCGAACGACGCGAGGCGGGCTGCTTCGTCCCATGCCACCGCACCGATCCGGCGGCCCCACAACCGGACGTCGGCGAGCGTCACGCCTCCTCCCCCCAAGACCACGGCTCGTCATCGGCGGGCTCGGACGCGCGGCCTCGTCGGCCGGTCGCCCGAAGCCGCGTCCTCCCGGCGCGTTCGAGCTGCTGGATCGGACTGTCGGGGACGCGCGGGACGAGCCGCTCCAGGCCGTCCTCCAGCTCGAGCGCCACCAGGACGCGGAGGAAATTCTCGAGCTGGGTGGAGTGGCCGCTCTCGAGCCGAGAAATGGTGCGGGCGGAGACGCCGGCGGCGTCGCCGA
>JAKSCH010000377.1 GCA_022360695.1 Gemmatimonadota bacterium | reverse complement strand
GGGAGGAGATCACGATGGACTACGCCACGTTCTACAACGAGCGTATGCCGTCGTTCGAGTGCTCGTGTGCGGCGGCGCTGTGTCGAGGGACCATCCACGGGGGCGACTACTTGAAGCCTTTCGTGGACGCGTACGGTCACCACGTATCCGACTACGTGCGGAGACGCCGGATCGAAGTCTCCGAGACGATGTTGGACGCGGCCGGGTTCTAGTGTGGTGCACCAAACGTCCCTTGAGCACCGAGAGTGGTGAGGCGCCCGCTCGCCACGGCGCGAGAGCGAAGGCGTAGCCCTAGCTACGTTGAGATCGAGGGGGGACCCACGCAGTGGGTCGCCGGCGAGCGGGCTGCATCGCCGCTCGAACCGGAGCGAGCGCAGCTCGGCGCCAAACGGATGGCCGTGCGGCCGCCGCCCGAATCCCACACGGCATAGTCCTCGCACGGCTTACGGCGTGCCGATGCCCTCCCGGATCGCCCGGGAGCTCAGATCACGCCGTGGCCCACGGAGGACGTGTGTCGACCATCGACGAGCTCATCGCGAGTTTTCACGCCGTCGGAGCCGAGCGTTTGTTGCTCGTCTCGGGGAAGGCACCGGTGCTCACCATCGATGGCGAGCTCGGACCGATGGGAGAGGGTGCGGGCGACGCGCACAACGAGATCGAGCGTGACCTCCTCGAGGGCATGATCCTCATCATGGGAGGCGAGGCCGAGGTCGGTCAGGACGAGTTCACCTACGACTCGCCTACCGGGCAAGTGCACGTAACCACGCGGATCACCGAGCGCGTGATCCAGGTCATCATCGTGCCCGAGGGCGCCGCCCCGATGCGCCCCGCCGAGCCCGTGGACCCGTTCGCGCAGGACGACGAGTACGACGCGGTGACGCCCGACGCGGGACTCGCCGAGGAGACGGCCGGGTGGTCGGACCCACCCGCCGCCGAAGGTCTCTATTCCAACGAGACCGATGGGGCCGCGATCGAGCCGCTCGAGGGATTCCGGCCGGGCGCGCCGCTCCCGACCGCTGACTGGGGGAACGAGGCGGAGGACGCCTCCGACGGGCTCGACGGCGCGTCCTCGAGCGACCCCGACGAGGTGCAGCATTTCGCCTCAGATGACGCGGGAGACGAGAATCCCGGGGACGAACGGCTCGACGCGGCCACCTTCTCCGAACAGCCTGCGGATGACGGGTTCGAGGCTCCGGAACCGAGCTTCGAGCCCGGACCCGCGACCGAATTTCCGACCGTCGACGTGTCTCACGAGTCGTCGCTCCTCGAGCCCCCGACCATGGACGAACCGACCGACGAGCTCGCGATCGATCCCGAAGAGAGCTCCGGCGACGCCGCGTGTGGGGAGCCGTTCGAGTCCGAGATCGAAAGCGACGTGGAGCCGCTCGATCAGGTGGCCGACACCTCACCGCCGGTGTTGGAGCTGCGTTCCGATTCGCCCGCGATGGAGCGTCTGTTCCTCAAGATGGTCGGCAAGGGCTGTTCGGATCTGCACGTCTCGGCGGGCGCCGTGCCGCTCTTCCGCAAAGACGGTCGGATGACCGATCTCGGCGGTGAGCCCCGGCTCTCGGCCGGCCAGGCGGAGATGCTGTTGATGGGGATTACGCCCGATCGATACCGAAAAGAGTTCGAGGAGCGCAACGACGTCGACTTCGCGTACGAGATCCCGGGCGTGGCTCGATTCCGCTGCAACCTGTTCCGCGATCGGAACGGGATCGGAGGTGTGTTCCGACAGATCCCGGCGGACATCTTGAACGCCGAGCAGCTGGGTCTACACCCGCAACTCCTCGAGATGTGCCAGCTCAAGAAAGGGCTGATTCTCGTCACGGGCCCGACGGG
>JAKSCH010000236.1 GCA_022360695.1 Gemmatimonadota bacterium | reverse complement strand
GTGGACGGCCACCACCTCGAGAAGGAGTACACGTTCCCGGACTTCGCGACCGCCCTGTCGTTCATCAACCGCGTGGGCGCGATGGCCGAGGAGCAGAACCACCACCCCGACCTCTATTTCACGTGGGGGAAGGCGCGCGTGACGATCTGGACGCACAAGATCGACGGTCTCACCGAGAGCGACTTCGTGTTCGCGGCCAAGACCGAGGCCCTCTACGCGTGATGACCGCTTCGCGCGCCCGCGATCGCCCCGACGCCGATCGACGGTCCGCGGGGAATCGATGACGCGGAACCCGGGCGACGCTCCGGCGGCGAGCGCGCGTCGCGAGGACGATTCCGAACGACGCATCGGCGCGGTGCGAGGGGATCGGCCCGGTCCGCTGTTCCTCTGCATCTCGTCGCTCCACGGAAACGAGCCGGCCGGCATCGCCGCGGTCGAGTGCGTGCTCGCTCGTCTCGACGAACGCGAGGTCGCCATCCGGGGCGACTTCGTGGGACTCCGAGGGAACCTGAGCGCGCTGGCCAGCGGCGAGCGGTTCGTCGATGAGGACATGAACCGGGTGTGGCAGCACGACCGCGTCGCCGCGGTGCTCAAGTCGCTGCGCGCCGAGGGAGACGCGGGCCACACGGGCGGCGACGTCGACGAGACGCTTCCGATGGTGGGGAACGTCGAGCTCCGCGAGCAGCGGGACCTCCTCGCGGCGATCCGGGACGAAGTCCGTCGGGCGCGCGGACCCGTGATCGTGGTCGACCTGCACACGACGTCCTCGGAGAGCGCGCCCTTCACGACGCTCGGCGACACGCTCCAGAACCGGGCGCTCGCGCTCGAGCTTCCGATCCCCGTGGTGCTGGGACTGGAAGAACAGATCGACGGCGCCATGCTCCAGTACTTCGATCTTCTGGGCTGGCGCAGCATCGGCATCGAGGGCGGGTCGCACACCGCCGAATCCTCGGCCATCGCGCACGAGGACGCGCTCTGGTTGCTGCTCTCGGCCACCGGGGTCCTCCCCGAGGCGGTCAGCCCGGCGCTCGCCGATCGTTGGGAGCGGCTCGCCGCGCGCGCGCGCGGGCTTCCGAGCGTGGTCGACGTCCGCTACCGGCACGTGATCTCGGAGGACAGTGGCTTCCGAATGCGACCGGGCTACGAGAACTTCGATCGGATTCGAAAGGGAGAAGAGCTCGGCACGGACAGGGACGGCGTCGTGCGCGCGCCCTCATCGGGTCGGATCTTCATGCCGCTCTATCAGGCGCTGGGCGACGATGGCTTCTTCATCGTCCGTCGACTCAACCCGGTGTGGCTGCGCGTATCGCGCATCCTTCGGAGCGCCGGCTTCGATCGATTCGCCGCCTGGCTGCCCGGCGTCCAGGTCCACCCGGGACGCGACGACGCGCTCATCCTGTCTCCGGTGGCCCGAAACCGCGTCGTGATGGGGTTGCTCCACCTGCTCGGGTTCAACGCGCGGAACGAGCGGGACCACGTGCTCATGATCCGACGAGCGGAGGCACCGGATCCCCAGTCGGAGCTCGACCTCTCGGTCTAGCCCCCGGAGAAGCTGCGCAGCACGTCCCGCAACGCTTCGATGTCCTCGGCTTGGTTGTAGACGTTCGGGGAGACGCGTAGGGCATCCCCGCGAAGCGAAGCGTAGACGCCGTCGGCCGCCAACCGATCCTGGAGCCGGCCGAGATCCCAGCCTTCCGGAAGCCGCGCACCCAGCATGTGGCCCGAGCGCCAGGCGTCGTCTTCGATCGGCCAACCTCGATCGCACAGCTCGTCCGTCAGGCCGGACAACAGATCGGCGCAATACGCTCGGATGCGCGCGGGCCGCCACGCCAGGATTCGATCCAGCGCCTCGATCAGCATGGGGATGAGGATGAAGTTCGAGGTCTCGCCCACGTCGTAACGCGCCGCGCCCGGTCGGTAGACGTCGGTGTAGTCGACGAGACCCTGGAAGTCCTCCGAGCCTTCGCGACCGATCCACGTCTCCTCGAGCGGCACGCCGTCGTCGAATCGTTCGCCGAAGTACCCGAGACAGGTCGAGTAGGGCCCCAGCAGCCACTTGTAGCCTACGGTGATCAACGCGTCGGGTTGGAGCGCCCCGACGTCGAACGGGATCGCGCCGATCGACTGGGAGCCATCGATGATGAACGCGGCGCCCACCGCCCGCGCGCGCGCGCCCGCCGCCGCCAGATCGATGCGGGTGCCGTCGGTCCAGTGCGTGTGCGGGAGCGCGACGACCGCGGTGTCGGGCGTGATGGCCTCAAGGAGGCGCTCGTTCCACAGCGCGGCCGACGGGGGCGGTCCCGGACGCGCGACCGTGTGGAGCTCGCACTCGTGCTCGTCGGCCAACCGGCGCCAGATGTACACGTTGCTCGGGAACTGCTCGCCGAGGAGGACGATGCGCTGCCCCGCCGAGAGCGGGACGTTCCGCGCGGCCGTCGTGATCCCGTAGGAAGCCGCCGGGAGGATCGCGATGCGATCGGCCGGCGCCGCCACGAGTCGACCGAAGCGCTCGCGAGCCCGATCGCACCCCGTGAAGAACGCCTCGCTCGGGAACGGGGTCGGGGATCGCTTCCGTCGGATCCCCTCGATCCCGACCTCCTCGACCGAGCGCGGGATCGGTCCCAGGTACGCGCAGTTGAGGTAGTGCGCGCCCGGATCGAGCCGGAACTCGTCTTTTTGGCACGCCAGACTCGGCGCCGTGGTCGTCGTCATCGATCCGTCCCCATCGGTTCTTCGTTCGTCGCGTTCGGCGCCTCGCGCTCGACGAGCTCGATCACGGCGGCGCGGTCCGTCTTGCCCGTGCCCGTCCGCGGCAGGGCCGAGACGATCAGCCAGCGTCGGGGCGTCCGCGCCCCCGAGAGCCGCGTACGACTCCACGCGTCGAGCTCGCCCGCCAGGTCCGGACGGTCCGAGCCCACGACGCCGGTCACGATCTGACCCCAGACCGGGTCGGGCAAACCGACGACGCAGACTTCGCGAACATCGGGGTGCTCGGCGATGACGTCCTCCACGGCCCGCGGGTCCACGTTGACCCCACCCGACAGGATGCGGTCGCCGAGACGACCGGTCACGCGGAGCCCCCCCTCCTCATCGATCGCGCCGAGGTCGCCGGTGGCGAACCAGTCCTCCGGGTCGCGGGCGGGCTCGCCCAGATAGCCCAACAGCAACCCGGGGCCGCGGATCGAGATCTCGCCGCTCTCGCCCGGGGCGTCGTCGATCTCCAGCTCCACGTCGTCGAGCGCCCGACCCACGGCGCCCGGCCGACGACATACCTCCTCGGGCGTCGCGGTCGCCACCTGCGATCCCGCCTCGGTCAACCCGTACGTGAGCGAGATGGGCCAGCCCGCGGCCACGGCCCGTCGCGTCACCCGCGGGGGCGTCGCCGCCCCACCCACGAGCGCGACGCGGAGCTCGGCGGGCGGAGGCTCGGACCGCTCGATCAGACGGTGCATCATGGCCGGCACCAACGAGACGTGGGTGGCTCGGTGCGTCCGCAGGCCGTCGAGCGCGAGCGCCGGATCGAACCGATCCCCGGAGAACGCGATCGAGGCGCCCGCGGCGAGCGCCCGCGGGAGAAGCGCCAACCCTCCCACGTGCGCCCAGGAGAGCGTCGCGAGCCAGCAGTCGCCGGACCCGAGTCCGAGACGCGCGTTCGCGGCGCGCGCGGCCGCGAGGAGACCCGCCCACCCGTGACACGCGATCTTCGGCGTCCCTCCGCTACCCGAGGTCCAGAGCACCACCTCGGTGCCGGGGGGCGTGGTCGGGGGCGGCCCCGATCGGGTCTCGGCCCGGGCGCCCACGCTCACCGGGCCGAGCCCGGGGAGCGCGACGGTCTCGTGCGACCAGCCGCTCCCGGTCCACGGCGCCTCGGGAGGGGCGAGCACGATCCCCGGCGCGAGGATCTCGTCGAACCGATCGCGCTCGGGCGCCGTCCAGGCGGGGTTGGCCGGCGCGAGGACCGCCCGCAGACGCGCGACCGCGAGGGCGGCGGCGACGGCTTCGGGGACGAGACCGAACGCGTGGCCGATCGGTCGCGCCGGATCCGTCCGTCGTCCCGCGAGCTCGGTCGCGAGCGATTCCGCGGCGGCCGACACCTCGCCGTACGTCCGAGCCCCGGCATCGGACCGGACGGCGACGCGGTCGATGTGCTCGATCGCGAGCGCGGACAACAGATCTCCCGACGGGGGCATCGACGCGTCGGACGGGGGGAGGCTCACGCGAGGCACCCGGCGGCGAACAGGACGCCGTACGCCCCGACCGCCCGCGCGGTGTCGACGAGCGCGGCATTCAGCTCGCGCGGGTCGGCGTATCGCCACACGGTCCGCGCCGGTCGCGCCGCCGAGCCCACGGCGATCAGCGCGCCCCCGGCCGCCCAGACGGGCCAGCGGTCCGCGAGCCCGCCCCATACCGGGATCGCCGCCGCGAC
>JAKSCH010000220.1 GCA_022360695.1 Gemmatimonadota bacterium | reverse complement strand
CCCGCTCGCCAAGACGCGAGAACGAAGGCGTAGCCATAGCTACGTCGAGATCGAGCAACGCCGGCGAGCGGGATGCATCGCCGCTCGAATGGCAAGGGACTTTTGATGCACCACACTAGGTCTCGCCACCGAACAGGAGCGTGTCCAGCCCGCGCGTGAGCCCGAGCAGACCCGGTGCGGCGCGCGCCGCCAGCAGGGTACCGCCCACGTAGGGAGCGGCGCTCGATCCCGCGTCGTGTCGAATCGTCAGCCGCTCGTCGGGTAGGCCGAAGATCGACTCCACCGAGATGACGTAGCTCGGAAGCCGGAGCGAGTGTACCTGAGCGCCTCCGATCGTCGCTCCACGCGTCTCCGGGGTCCCGAGCGTGTCCTCGACCGGACGAGCGTAGTCGTTGGTCGCGCGCTCACCCAGGAACTCCGCGAGCTCCTGCGCCGTGCCGCTCGGGGCATCGGGCTTCCCCGCCGAGGCGTAGTCGATCACTTCCCAATGCGGTACGTGCCGAGCGGCGATCCCGGCGAAGTGTTTGAGCAGGGCGGCCGTGATCGAGAAATTGCCCGACGCCACGACGCCGACGCGACGTTCGCGCGCGACCCGGCCGATCTCCGCGAAGTCGGGCGCGGCGAGCCCGGAGGTTCCGATCACGGCGCAGGTCCCCGCCGTGATGGCCGCCATCACGTTCTCACGGACGGCGGACGGGTGCGTGTAGTCGATGAGCACGTCGGTCGGCGTCTCGAGCGCGTCCCGCACATCGGCGGCGATCCCGACATCGCACGCCGGCGTACCCCCGAGCGCCTCGGCGACCGACGTCCCGGCCGCGCCGCGCGACACGGCGCCGACGAGCTCGAGGTCGTCGGTCTCCAGGATCCCGCGGACGACGGCGGACCCCGTCCAGCCCGTCGCGCCGGCTACGCAAATCCGTATCCCCATCGGCGTCCTTTCGGTTGCGAGTGTTCGATATGTTATCGAATGCGATCGGGCTCCACGACTCGAGGATGACACATGGATAGACGCGACTTCGTTCGAACTTCGACGGTCGGATTGACGGCGGCCGCCGCGACGGCCGGCCTCGCCCCCCACCCGGCGGCGGCGACCGGGCCGGTCGCTCCCGCGATCCGACGGAATCGCGCCGCGACCCCCATCGTCATCTCCGATCTGAGCGGTATCCGCTACAAGAACGGCGGTCCCGAGAGCGCCGTCGAGCGTGCCTTCCGCGGTATCACGGAAGGCGAGGACGTCCTCGATGCGCTCGTGGCGGGCGTGAACATCCCCGAGCGCGACCCGACCGAGATGGGGATCGGATACGGCGGGTTACCCAACGCGGACGGCGTGGTCCAGCTCGACTCGTGCTGCATGCACGGCCCGCGGAGATGGGCGGGGGGCGTGGCCGCGCTGGAGGGGATCGAGACCCCATCGCTCGTCGCCAAGGCGGTCGCCGAGCTCACGGACCACCACCTGCTCGTGGGCGCGGGTGCCCAGGCGTTCGCGCGCGCGCTCGGGTTCGAGATCGAGGACGATCTCAACACGGAGGATTCGCGACGTCTGTGGCTCGAGTGGCGCCGCCGCGTCGATCCGGGGCACTGGCTCGATCCCGAGGAGCGGCTGCGCGGCCAGGGGCGCGCGGGCGAAGAGACCGATCCCGATCGCATCAAGCCGCCCGGGTCGGGGAGCTCGACCGGGGCCGACCCCGACGCGCCGCGACGGATCCGGGACTTCGCGGACGCGTCGCTCGAGGCCGGTCTGTCGATGGTCGATGACGGTCTCATCCCCGAGGGGTCGTTCTGGGGCACGATCAACTGCGACGGCATCAACGCGGCGGGCGATGTCTGCGGCGTGACCACGACGAGCGGGTTGTCCTGGAAGATCCCGGGCCGCACCGGCGACTCGCCGATCCTGGGCGCCGGCTTGTACGTGGACAACGACGTCGGGGCCGTCGGCTCCACGGGTCGGGGCGAGGCGAACCTCTACAACTTGTCGTCGTTCCTGGCGGTCGAGCTCATGCGCCAGGGGATGGGCCCGCTCGACGCCGGGATGGCCACGCTGGAGCGGATTCGAGGCAACACGGTCGAAGCGCGTCTGCTCAACGCGCGCGGGCTCCCGAACTTCGACGTGCGGTTCTTCCTGCTCGCCAAGTCGGGGGAAACGGCGGGCGTCGCGCTGTACGGCTCGGGCGAGACGCACTACGCCGTGTGTACCGAGAACGGAGCGGAAGAACGGCCGTTCGAGGGGCTGCTCGAGGGCTCGCCACGCGACTAGACACGACCGGCTACGCACAGGGTCGACATCGATGCGCGAGATCTCGTGGTGCCCTACGAGGCCCCTTTACCCGACGCGATCACCGGTTGTAGTTCGGCGTAGGTCCGCGGAGTCTCTCCCATACGGGGTCACACGCGGTCAGCACGTCCGTCGACAGCGGCGGAAGATCGAACGCGGCCAGGTTCTCCTCGAGCTGCTTCGCGCTCGACGCACCCAGGATCACGCAGTGCGCGTCGGGTCGAGCGAGCAGCCAGCCGAGCGCGAGCTGGGCCGGGCTCACGTCCGCCTCCGCCGCGATCCGCGTCACCTCCTCCACGGCGTCGAAGTACGCGTCGTGCCAGAAGCGATCGAGGTACATGCGGTTGCCATCGAACCGCGTTCCGGGGAGCGGGTCGCCATCCTTGGGTTGCTTCCCGGTCAGGAGCCCGCCGGCCAGCGGATTGTAGACGACGTTGCTGATCTCGAACCGCTCGGTGAACGGGAGGTATTCCTGCTCGATCCCGCGCGCCGCGAGGTTGTACATGGGTTGCGCGACCCAGGGCTTCGCGTACCCCTCCGAGTCACAGATCGCGAACATCTCGGCCATCTGCCACGCGCTGTAGTTCGACGTCGCCGGGTATCGGACCTTCCCCTCCCGCACGAGCTCGTCCATGGCCGAGAGCGTCTCTTCGATCGGCGTCTCGTAGTCGGGGAGGTGGAGGTAGTAGAGGTCGAGATAGTCCGTGCCCAGCCGACGGAGCGTGTCTTCGATCGCTCGGCGGATCGCCTCGCGAGACAAGCCGACGTACGCGGTGGGGTCGCCCATCGCGCCGCGCACCTTGGACGCCACGATCACCTCCGACCGGCGCGGGCCCAACGCCTCGCCGAGGATCTCCTCGGAACGACCTTGATTATAGACGTTGGCGGTGTCGAAGAAGTTGATCCCTGCGTCGAGACAGCGATCGATCATGCGTTTCGCATCGGCCGGCTCGACCTGGGACCCGAACGTCATGGTGCCCATGCAGGCCCGGGATACTCGGAGCTCCGTGTGCGCGAGCGCTTGAATGTGCAGCGCGTCCCCCTCAGGTGTCTCGTTTTCTGCGGACTCGGATCACGCCTTCCTGCGCGACCGAGGCGACGAGCGCGCCGTCTCGCGTGAAGAACGAGCCTCGAGAGAACCCGCGGCCCCCTTCCGCGCTCGGGCTGTCCGTCACGTACAACAGCCACTCGTCGACCCGGAACGGTCGATGGAACCAGATCGCGTGATCGAGCGACGCCGCCATCATGTCCGGGTCGCGGAACGTCCGACCGTGCGGGAGCAGCGCCGCGCCGAGCACGCCGTAGTCCGAGGCGTACGCGAGCACCGCCTGGTGGTGGAGCGGGTCGTCGTCCACCGCTCCCACCGCGCGCACCCAGGCGTGGCGGATGGCGTCACGCGGCTCCGGGTCGAACGGGTCCAGCGGCTCGACGGGTCGTCGGTCGAGCGGTCGGTCCTGGGTCAGCAGCTCGCGGAGCTGTTCGGGAATCCGATCGGCGTGCTCACGGATGATCTCGAGCTCGGATCGCAGCTCCTCGGGCGGTGGGACATCGGGCATGGCCGACTGGTGCGACAGGCCCTCCTCTCGGCGGTGGAACGAGGCGGACATGTTGAAGATCGCGTTCCCGTGCTGGATCGCGGTCACCCGACGCGTCGTGAAGCTGCGTCCATCCCGGAGCCGGTCCACGAAATACACGACGGGGATGTCGAGATCGCCGGCAAGGATGAAGTACCCGTGCAGCGAGTGGACGGAGCGGTCTTCCTCGTCCACGGTGCGTCTCGCGGCCACGAGCGCTTGTGCGAGCACCTGGCCGCCGAAGATCCGTCCCGACCCGATGTCGCGGTTGCGGCCGCGGTAGATGTTGCGCTCGAGCGGCTCCAGCTCGAGGAGCCCGATCAGGTCGTCGATCGTGTAGGACATCGTTAGGGATATCGTTCGGGCGCGACGCGACGCAGGCTCGCCTGCTCGAACGCGTACGCCAATCGGATGAGGTCCGGCTCGCTGCACGCGGCGCCGGTGAACCCGACGCCGAAGGGGCGCGGTTTCGCGTCGAACCCTTCGGGGAAGGGTGGGGTCGGCTGGTTGGCGACGAGCCCGAACGGCACGACCACGTGGGGGTATGCGGCGATGGCGGCCAGCCGGACGCCCGAAGCGCCCGGCGTGAAGATCGCGTCGAGGTCGTGCTCGGCGAGCACCGCGTCGATCCCGCGCGTTCGACTGAGCTGTGCGTCCTTGGCGACATCGGCGTCGTTGCGGGCGCGGTCTCGGTCGACGTCCATCT
>JAKSCH010000527.1 GCA_022360695.1 Gemmatimonadota bacterium | reverse complement strand
CGTCGCTCGAACTTGTTGCCGAGATAGACGAGCTCTGAGAAATCGCCGGCGGGACGGGCGTATTGCCCGGCCGTGGATGTCTCCTCGAAAAACGCGATCGAGCCGTCACCCTCTACAACTACGACGTCCCCGAGGGATCCCGCGGGCGGATCATCTTCGTTCGCTCGGGTCTGGAGTCGCTGGAGGCCGGGGATGCTCCAACCCGCGCCGTACGGGCTGTCCTGCTCGTTCACGATCAGCACGCGGACGGTGTCGATCGCGGACTCCGGCGTGCCACCGTACCAGGCGCGTACCTCGAGCGTGTAGTCATAGGCCCCGCTCGACATGGCGGTGGCGTCGAACTGAGCCGCGAGGCGACTCCACTCCGTCGAGTCCTCGAAGAACATCTCGGTGAGGTCGTTCGTGAACGTGACAGGCGTCCCTGAGTCGTCCTTCAGGATCAGCGACCAATGGTCCGGGTCCTCGGCGCCTGGCGGCGTGCGCACGTTGGCTTGGACGAGGCCGCGCGGATTGGCCTGTCCGCTGCGGTACATGAGGGTCACCCCGCGCCACTGATCGAGGCTCCGCCAGCCGGGTGACGTGAACGTCACCACGGACTCGAAGCAGTCGGCGACGCACTTCGAAGTGTCGATGTACTCACCGTTGTGCGGGCTCAGGTCTACTTCGGGTGCCTCTTGAGTCCCGGGCAGAGTATCGACATAAACGTAGTCGACCAGGACGGTCGTGCCCGCTCCGTTGGGCGTGTCCTTTACGAAGTACCGGAGTCGGTTCGTGCCCTCCTCGAGCGTGATCGTCCCGGATCGCTTACCCGCCGTCGGATCGCAGTCGATGGCGGGGTCGAAGCTCCAGCTGAAGTCGCCCGTGACGGTGTCGGTCGACCCGTCAGGCCGGTCGATCGACTCGATCGGACTGTTGGTATCGAGAGCCAGCGTATGGTGGCACCACTGGATCTCGACCGGAAGGATCGGGTCGTAGAACGTGCCGGCGGGCGGCGAGAACCCGGTCGTATAGGGGTTCGGGTTGGGGTTCGCCGTGAGCGAGTGATGCCCTTTGTCCCATACCGACGACATCCCGCTCTTCGTCGCTTTCACCTCGATCTTTCCAGTGGGCGGCGAAGGCAGAAAGTCCACGTCGTAGGTCACGGTGGCGGTCTTGGTGGAGCCCTCGTTGATCAGCAACGAACTGGGGCTGACGGAGCAGTTGATCGCGGGTGAGTTGCACGCCGAGATCGAAAGATTGTAGGTCGAGGGTCCGGGCGAGTTCGTCGACGTGTTCTCGACCGAGAACGTCGTCGAGTAGCCCGTAGTCGCCGCGTCGTGGGTTAGCGAGCCACCGCCGGTCACTTCAACGTCGTAGACGGGCGGCGGCGGGTTCGGATCGTTGTAGGTGTAGTTCGCCGTCGCCGAGCCCTGGGCGCCCGTGTTGTCCCGGATCTTCGCGGTCAGCGTGTTGAGACTGTCCCCGAGCGTGATCGTGCCGGTACTGCGCGCCCCCACATCGCAGTCGATGATCGACCACGACTGGTAGTTGAAGCTCGACGTCACGTCTGTCGTATTCCCATCGTGCAGGACGGTGATCTGCCGTGAGCCCGCATCGAGCGAGACGTCGTCGCACCATTCGATGGTCACGCTTCTCGAAGCGCTGGTGTAGGTCCCACCCGATGGACTGATGCTGACCGTCGGGGTGGTCAGGATCGCGGCCCCGATGGGGATGGCGGCCGTGATCAGCAGGAGGAGGGTGATCGTGAGTCGAACGGTGAGTCGCTTCGGCTTCGCTGCGTCGGGCATCCCAGGCCTCCGAAAAGCTGTGAACGAGCGTACGTCACGTCGGAGGTGGATTAGGGAAAGGGCGTACCGTTCGGGGTGATGCGCGGGATCGCCAGCCGGGGCGCGGTTTTTCGGGGGTTACGCGGTCCAGCGCACCGCACCTCCCGACTCTCAGAGGTGAGAGTCGAGACCGAGAACCCGCGTGGTTCCTGGTCTCCCGGGCGTTCTTTAGGTGTGATTCGAGAGGGTTTTCGGGCCGGCTCGGATCGGCCAGAGCATGAGTGAGATGCGAAGAAGCCCCGTACGACGGGGCTTCTCGCCGCTCCTCTCAGAATTGAGAGTCTCGAAACGGCGTTTTCTCAGATGTGAGAGTCCGAGCTGTCCGCCGTCGTATGGGAGATCAATGAAGCGGTCCATGCGAAAAATTCGCCCATGATGTCCACCGCGCCTTCGGCCTGGTCGCCCGCGAGCGTCCCGTTGAAGATGAGATCCACGGCGTGGTCCGGCGCGTCGACCGCGATCAGGAAGTCGACCTCGTCCCCCATTTGTACGCCCTCGAGAGCGACCGCTCCCATATCGGTCTCCGCTTTCCCGCTGATCGCGCCGTCCTGCTCCTCGATGCTCAGCACCCACGTCATCTCGCCCATCTGTGATCCGAAGGTGAGCTCCCACTCCCTCCACGTCGAGATTGCGGAGGTCGTTGCCTTCGTAGAAGAGCCAGTAGACGTGGCGAGTACGTGTCGTCAGCGGTGACCGCGATTCGACACACGACCACGCATCCATATCGTCG
>JAKSCH010000239.1 GCA_022360695.1 Gemmatimonadota bacterium | reverse complement strand
TTCGATCCGGTGTCGCCGCTGAGCTCGTTTACGGTGCTTCCGATCCAGATCTACAACTGGACGACGCTTCCACGTGCCGAATTTCACGAGCTCGCGGCGGGCGGGATCGTCGTGCTCCTCGTCGTACTGTTGGTGATGAACGCTACGGCGATTCTGCTACGTAATCGTTACCGTAAGGGCGTATGAGTTCTCGGATGGAAGAGTCGACGACCGAGCCCATGGAATCACCCAAAGCCCCTGGACCCGAAGATTTTCCGGAAGACGTGATCCGCGAAGTCGATACTCCGCCCGAAGCGGTCGCGGGGCCGGGTTCCGGCGACGACGACGCAGACGAACGCCCCCCGGTGCCCGCGGGTGCAGATCCCGTGGTCAACGGTGCGGGAGACGATGAGCCCCTGAGGCGAGAAAAGGGCAAGCCGGGCACCGGGCCGGTGACGTCCGTGGATGTGACGCTCGAGAGCGCGGACGACTCCGAGCCGGCCATCATGGTGACCCCGAAGCCGAAGAAGATCGCGCTCGAGACGGTAGACCTCAGCGTCCACTACGGATCGACGGCCGCGGTCAAGGACATTTCGCTCGCGATCCCCAAGAACCACGTGGTTGCGTTCATCGGGCCCTCGGGGTGCGGGAAGAGCACGCTGCTACGCTGCTTCAATCGCATGAACGATCTCATCCCCGCGGCCCGCGTGACGGGACAGGTGATGTTCCAAGGGAACGACCTCTATGCCGAGAGCGTCGACCCTGTCGAGGTTCGTCGACGGATCGGAATGGTGTTCCAAAAGCCCAACCCGTTCCCGAAGTCGATCTTCGAGAACGTCGCATTCGGCTTGCGGATCAACGGGTTCAAGGACGACCTCGATCAGCGGGTGGAAGAGTCGCTTCGAGCCGCCGCGCTTTGGGACGAAGTGAAGGATCGCCTGGATGACAGCGCCCTCGGTCTTTCCGGCGGCCAGCAACAACGCCTCTGTATCGCTCGGGCGCTCGCCGTCGAGCCCGACATCCTGCTCATGGACGAACCCGCGAGCGCGCTCGACCCGATCGCGACCAGCCGGATCGAAAACCTGATCGGCGACCTGAAGCGCGACTACACGATCGTGATCGTAACGCACAACATGCAGCAGGCCGCGCGCGTCAGCGATCACACGGCGTTCCTGTACATTGGAGAGCTGGTCGAGTACAACGACACGGAACGCTTGTTTACGAACCCGGAACACGAACGAACCGAAGCGTACATCACGGGTCGGTTCGGGTAGGCGAACATGTCACACAAGCACTTCGACGAACGGCTGGAGGATCTCCGGCAGGCGCTTCACCGCATGTCCCACGATATCGAGGAGCTGGTTCAGCGCGCGCTGGCCCTGGTCGGGAAGGCGGGCATCGAGGCGGAAGCCGAAGCGATTCGTGAAGCGGATCGCGCCGTCGATGCGGCCGAGGTCGAGATCGAGGAGAACGCGATCGAGTTGCTCGCGCTGCACCAGCCGATGGCGGGTGACCTGCGCGTGCTCGTCACCGTGCTCAAGATCAACAACGACCTCGAGCGCATCGGAGACCACGCCGTAAACATCGCCAAGGCCGCCAGCCGGCTCGGGAAGCTCAAGAAGAAAGTGCCGATTCCGCCCGAGCTTTCCGAGATGGGGCGCATGGCCGGGGACATGCTGAACGACGCGCTCGATGCGTTCGTACACGAGAACGCACAGGAGGCGGACGACGTACGAGCCCGCGACGACCGGGTCGACCAGCTACAGGACTCGTTGTTCCGCGTCATGCTCACGCACATGACGGAGCACAACATCTCCGGCTGTCTCCAGGTGATCTTGATCGGGCGTAATCTCGAGCGTATCGCCGACCTCGCCACCAACATCGGCGAGGACGTGATCTACATGGTCGAGGGCAAGACGGTCCGCCACCAAAGCGGCCCGATGGAAGAAGCGGTCGGCTAGCGCTCGCCGATCGGCTAATCGTCGCCCGGCTCGATGTCCCACGGCGTATCGACCTTCCGCCGCTGTTTACGCACGGTTCGCATGAGCCGCGCGTGATAGTCGATCGTGCGCTCGCCATCGTCCGGTTGAGCGAGCGTATATTCCCCGGTCGGTTTCAGGTCCCAAGATCGACGATTGTCGGCGAGCGCGAAGCGAAGAGTCTTCCGAAGCCGCTTACGGATCTTCTTGTCGCGGATCGGCATGAGCACCTCCACGCGATCGTCGAGGTTGCGCCTCCGCCAGTCCGCGCTCCCGACCCACACCTCGGGATCGCCGTCGTTACCCCACCAGTAGATCCGATCGTGCTCGAGGAAGCGTCCCACGATGCTGCGCACACGGATGTTGTCGCTGTAGCCGGCGAGTCCGGGACGAAGTCGACAGTGGCCGCGAATGATGAGGTCGATCTCGACGCCCGCTTGCGAGGCGGCATACAGCGCGCGAATCAGCTTCGGATCATCCAGGCCGTTCATCTTCATGATCATTCGGCCGCCCCGACCTTCCCGCGCATGCTCCGCCTCGCGCTCGATCCGCTCCAGCAGCGAGCGGCGTAGGTCGCGCGGTGCGATGATCAACTCCTCGTACTGCTGCTCCGGTGCGTACCCGGTCAGGTAGTGGAAGAGATTGACGGCGTCCCGGCCGATCTCCGGTCGAGCGGTGATCACACCGATATCGGCGTACACGTGAGCCGTGTCCGAGTTGTAGTTCCCGGTCCCGATGTGACAGTAGGTACGGATTCCTTCCTCGCCTTCGTCTCGGACCACGAGGGCGACCTTGGCGTGTGTCTTGAGCCCGACGACCCCATACGTGACGTTGACGCCCGCTTCCTCGAGAACCGACGCCCACTCGACGTTGTCCGCCTCGTCGAACCGCGCCGTCACCTCGACGAGCACCGCGACCGCCTTTCCGGCTTCAGCCGCTCGGACGAGCGCCTCGATCACGCGCGACTGCTCGGATGTCCGATAGAGCGTCTGCTTGATCGCCACGACGTGCGGATCGGTGGCGGCCTCCTCGATGAACCGCTGCACGGTCGCCGCGAAGGACTCGTACGGGTGGTGCACCATCAGGTCGCTCTTGCGGATGACCGTGAAGAAGTCGGGTAGATCTTCCGTCTCGCCCTCGCGGACGAGCTGGGCCGGAATCATCGGCTGCCACGGATCGAACTGGTGCTCCCAGGGACCCTCTTCCGCAATTCGCCAGAACCCGGACATGTCGAGCAGCCCCGGGATCTCGTAGAGATCCTGCGGCTCGAGCTCGAGCTGACGTAGCAGGAAGTCCCGCACCTCGCTCGGGGTCGATGGCTCGACCTCCAGCCGCACCACACGCGCGAACCGCCGTTCACGCAGCTCCTCTGAGATCATCTTGAGGAGATCGTCCGCGACTTCCTCATCACGCGCGACATCGGCGTTGCGAGTCACCCGGAAGAGCGACGCGCTCTCGACCTTCATCCCTTGGAACAGATCCCCCACGAATCCCCGGACGACTTGCTCGACCGGCACGAGCCCGGCCCCATCGGGCAGCTCGATCCAGCGCTCGCGCGTGGGAATCTTGACCCGAGCGAAGTGACGGGTGCCTCGGTCCGGGTGCTTGAGCATCAGGGCGAGCGACAGACTGAGGTTCGAGAGGAACGGGAACGGGTGCCCCGGATCCACGGCGAGCGGCGTCAGAATCGGGTATATCCGACTTCGGAAGATCTGACAGACGTGGTCGCGTTCCTCATCGGTGAGCTCGTCGAAGTCTCGAACGGCGATGTCGGCCCGCGCCTGGAGCGCCGGCCGTAGCTCGTCTTCCCAGGCCTCCGCGAGACGCTTCCGCATCGTGTACACGGCGTCTCGGACCTGCGCCAACTGCTCGCTGGGTCGGCGACCATCGATCGAGGGCTTCACGACGCCGGCTTCGATGACGCGCTTCAATCCTCCGATGCGCTTCATCACGAACTCGTCGAGGTTGTTTTCCGTGATCGCGAGGAAGCGCAGGCGTTCGAGAAGCGGGTTCCGATCGTCGAGCGCCTGATAGAGGACCCGCCAGTTGAAGTCGATCCAGCTGAGCTCGCGATTGAAGTAGAGCGACGGGTCGCCGAGGTCCGCGTCGGCCGGGATGGGCTGCGGGTCCGCCGCGACGGGGAGGCGCTGTCCTCTACCCACACGGTGACCGCGCCGCGAATCGCCCCGAGCGGACGAGGTGCCGTCACCCATCTCCAATGGAGATCGCGTCTCGGACTCGATGGCCACACGGGCGTCGGCGGCCCGCGACCCGGCGTCGCCCTCGACCGCGACCGGCGATTCCGCTCCGTTCGGAGCGTCGGTCGCCCGCGCCGCGCCGTTGCTCGACGAGCCCTCGTCGCTCGTGCGCCGGAGTGCGCGTTCCAGCCGGGGGCGCTTCGATATGTCTTGTGGATCCCTCGCCATGTCCTCGCTCCCTGCCGAAAGGGCGTGCATGATACGCGCCGGTCCAGGCTCGCGCGCCCATCGTTGTGTAACAGCGCCTGGAGGGTCCGTTACACCAGGAGCCGTTCCTCGGTCAGGTCGAAGGTCACGTAGGGCTCGAGGCCGAACACCTTGGCGAAGAGCTTGCCCTTCTTGCGGAGCGCCCACTGCTCGAGTAGCAGCCGACCGTCCTTCTCCAGGTGGAGCTCGAGGCGGTCTTCGTGAAGACGAGCATCGACCCGGTGGACCCGCTGGAGGTGCTCGCGGTCCAACGCGTCCGCTACCCGGAGGATCGCCGACAACCGCTCCACGCGGCGTCGGTCCTCCGGTCCCATTTCGCCGAACAGGAAGTGCTCCTCGCGAGGCTCGGCACGACGGTGGTACCGAGCCACCAACGCGACGAGCGGAAGCTCGTCGAGCTCGACGGCCGGAATCTCGGAGTGGAGGATCAGGTAAAGCGAGTGCTTGTGGTGCCTGCGGTGAGAGATGTGTTGTCCAATGTCGTGGAGCAGCGCGCCCGCGAGCAGGATCCGTCGGTCCTCCGCGGCGAGACCATGGACCTCCGCGAGCTGGTCGAACAACGAGAGGGCGAGCTTCGTCACGTGACGCGCGTGGGCTTCGTCGAACAAATATCGACGCCCCAGCGTGAGGGCTCCCTCGTAGGCGATCCGCTCTTGGCGACCGAGCCCGGCGCCGCCGGTGAGCTCGTCCACCAGATCGAGAAGCACCCCTTCCTTCACGCCGATCTCCGGGACGAAGATCCGCCGCGCACCCGCGAGCTCCGCGACGCGCTCGTACACGATGGCCGCGGGAAGGATGACATCCGCCCGATCCTCCCGTAGACCGAGCCGCGCGATGCGTTGACTGTACGAGAGCCGCGAGAGCTGATCGATGGCGACGCGCAGCTGCTCGCGCGAGAGCTGGCGGACACCGGTCGTATGCCCCGCATCGCCGGTCATCCGCGCGAGCGTCTCGATATTGCCGCCGGTAGCGATCAGCTCGACGGGCGTCCAGTGCTTGCTGGCGTGCGGGATTCGCAACGTCGAGGCGTACTCGGCCAGCAAGTGCGCGAAGTGGGCGGGGGCGTCGTCCGCCCCGGCGAGCTCATCGAGCAACCGGACCGAGCCCATCGTGTGTGACTCGCTCCACATGATCCCGACCCGGTCCGCGAGCGAGACTTCGACGCTGCCGCCCCCGAGATCGACGAGCATCCACTTCGACTCGCCAAAGTCGATTCGAGTCTTGACGGCGCGCCACACGAGCCGCGCTTCCTCGCTGCCGGAGATCAAGTGGAGTCGGATGCCCGACTCCTGCTCGACGCGCTCGACGAACGCCGGCCCGTTGCGGCTCTCTCGAACGGCACTCGTGGCGACGGCTCGAACGTGCGTGATCTCGAGTCGATCGAGCTCGGCCCTGAAGCGCTTGAAAGCCTCGACCGCCTGGTCCATCGCCGAGGTCGCGAGCTCGTGTGTCAGGAAGGCGGACCGACCGAGTCGCACGGGCACCCGTTCGTACGCGAGCTGCGTCCAGGTCGTGGGGCCGGAGAACTCGGCCGCGATGAAGCGCATCCCATTGGAGCCCACGTCGAAGGCGGCGACACGGAGTGGGAACCCCAAGGACTCGATCGCGTCTCGGGGCGCGGGAGGGCGCGGCTGAGCCTGTTCCGGCATGGCAGCGGGCCTCTGTCGCGTGGGCTGGGGCGTGTAGCTGCGCAAAGCTATGGGATCGGGTCGGCCGAGACGAGCCGCCCCGAGCGTGGACGAGCTACGGTAGCCTCTGGAAAGACCGTGGCGTGTCGACGTGATCCAGAGAATAAAGAGGCCGCCGGGGGGGACCCCGACGGCCTCTCTGTGGAGACGCGGTCGCGTCTCGGAGCTACGGGAGAGCTATCGGACGACGAGGTCCGTGCTCTTGGCCCGCTGTAGCTCGATCTGGTTCTGCTCGATGCGAGCCAGCGAGTACGCCGCACGCTCCAGCGCGGAGTCCAGGTTGCCCGGAACCACGACCGGCGTCGGATCCCCGGCGGCACCGGCGTTGCCCGCACCACCGAACGTGTAGATGTCCTCCTGCAGGACCTCGAGGTCCGCGGCCGGGATCGGCAGGTGCAGCGCCGTACCCGCCGGCAGGATGTCGTGTCGACGACCGTGCCAGAACTCGAGACCACCGAAGATGTTGAACACGGTCTCGAAGTGCTCGTAGATCATCGCGTCACGCAGGTTCCCACAACGGCCCTGCGTGTCGTACCGCTTGCGGGGCACGCAGCTCGCTCCGCCCGGCACGTCCGACGTCGCGTCCGCCGCCACCGCCGGCAGACCCGCCGCCGTGCGCGTCACGTTGATCAGGCTCGCCACCGTCGCGTAATCCCCGTTGCGGTACGCGCCCTCCGCTCGGTAGCCGACCATCTCCTCCGGCGCGATGTGCTGGATCGGCCCGAAGAAGCAGAACGAGCAACTGTTCAGGTACTCGTCGTGACGGAAGTCGCCGTAGTGCGACTGACGATACGTCCCGCGCTCCGGTCGGAAGATGATCGTGGCGTTGTAGCGGTGCATCGAGCCTTCTTCACCGTCTACGTTGTTCGCCGGATACCGCGTGTCGGGCGTCGAGATCTGACGCGCCGTACGCTGCTCGGTCGGCTGCATGAGCCAGTCCTGATACTGGCCCGTCACGTCCGCCATCCCCGCCCAGTCCATGTGCATCCGGTGCCACGTCGCGTTCTCCGTCATCAACGTCTTCAGACCGTCCCACCACGGCGTGTCGGACGAGTAGTCCTCTCCGTCGATGATCAGCGACTGAAGACCGTTCGTCGCGTCCGCGATCACCGCGTTCCAGTCCGTCGACGCCGCCTCCGCGTCCGTACGGGCCTCGTTCGCACGACAGCGCGCCTTGTACGCCACCGCCAGATCCGCGAGCTCCGCGTTCGACAACGGGTTCCCGTTGATCCACGTCGGCTCCAGGTTGAACGAGCTCGCGTTCGCCAGCCCGATCACCTCGTCGAACTTCGCCAGCGCCGCGTCCATCACCTGGTCGTACGGCACCGTCGTCAGCTCGCCCGCGATGTCCGTCGTCTCGTCGATCAGGAACGCCTGGTCGTACCACAGCGCCAGCAAGCAGTTCGCCATCGCCTGGTTGAACTTCGCGAACACCTCGGCCCGCGCGTTCCGCTCGCCCCCAGGGCCGATCTCGAGTCCCTCGCTCAGGGCGCGCAGCCCATCGGAGGACGACGAGATCGCCGAGTACGCGTCTCCCCAGTTCGCTTCGAACACGTACGCCCAACGATACGACG